>DASSQM010000528.1:0-30054 GCA_035702465.1 Anaeromyxobacter sp.
GGACGAGGGCGATCCCGCGCGCGGCCGCGTGGAGGTCCGCATCGACGCGCGGAAGCTCTGGACCGGCGAGCCCGACCGCGACGCGCATCTGAAGTCCGCCGACTTCCTCGACGTCGAGCACCACCCCGACATCCGCTTCTCCGGCCGCGTCGCGAAGGTCGTCGGCCCCGGCGAGCTCGAGGTCGCGGGCGACCTCACCGTCCGCGGCGTCACGCGCCCGGTCCGGCTCGACGTGCGCTGCACCGGGCAGTGGTCCACGCCGTGGTGGGAGGGAGGCGTCGACCACGGGCCCAAGATCCGCGCCGGGTTCGTGGCGAGGACCCGGATCGACCGTCACGACTTCGGCGTGTCCTGGAACGGCCCGCTCGACAAGGGCGGCGTGGTGGTCGGCGACGAGGTGAAGATCACCATCGACGCGGAGGCGATCCGGGAGGAGTAGCTATCGCTGCCCCGCCCCCGCCTTCGCCTCGTCGACCCCCGCGAGCGCCTCCGCCGCCGTGACGATCCGCGAGAACCTTCCCGCGAGCACGAGCTCCGTCCGCTCGCGGATCTCCGCCGGCGAGTACACCCGCCCGCTCGCGTGCTTCATCGGGAACGTCAGCGTCGCCTCGGTGACGAAGTCCACCTGGTAACCGAGGTCCGACGCGTGCCGCGCGGTCGTCTCGCAGCACTGCTCGGTGCGGATGCCGGTGACGACGAGGCGGCGGATGCGGCGGGACTCCAGCCACTCGCGCAGCCCGCTCTCCACGAGCGCGCTGTGGACGCGCTTGCGGAAGAGCGCCTCCGGCCCGCCCGTCACCCAGTCCATGAGGCGCACGTGCCCGCTCGCCGGGTCGAACGGGCCGCCGCTGCCCGGCGCCTCGTGCAGCACGTGGATCACGGGGACGCCGCGCGCGCGGCAGCCGGCGTCGAGCGCGAGGAGGCTCTCGCGGAACGCGGGGACGTCGTCCTCGCGCCAGAACGGCCGGTGCTGGAAGGACTGCTGCACGTCGATGACCACGAGGGCGGTGCTCATCCGCGTCCTCCGCTCCGCCGGCTCCTACGCCGGCTCGTCCGCCGCGCCCGCGAGGACGGGCGCGCGCCGGCGCCGGCCGATGGCGAGGGCCATGCCCGCGGCGACGAGACACAGGAAGCCCGAGGTCATGAACGCGAGCTGGTAGGCCCCCATCTCCGTGCGGATGATGCCGGCCCCGAGCGCGGCGACGCCGGCGCCGACCTGGTGCGCCGCCATCACCCAGCCGAACACGATGGGCGCGTCCTCCCGGCCGAAGGCGTCCGTCGCGAGCCTCACCGTGGGTGGCACGGTCGCGATCCAGTCGAGCCCGTAGAACACCGTGAACAGCGAGAGCCCGGCGCCCTGCTCGTGCAGCGCGTGCGGAAGGAAGACGAGCGAGAGGCCGCGCAGGCCGTAGTACGTGAAGAGGAGCCAGCGGCTGTCCCAGCGATCCGACAGCCAGCCGGAGCCGGTCGTGCCGAAGAGGTCGAAGATGCCCATGAGGGCGAGCATGCCGGCGGCCTGGACCTCCGGGATGCCGTGGTCCATGCACGCCGGGATGAGGTGCGTGCCGATGAGGCCGTTCGTGCTCGCGCCGCAGACGAAGAACGTTCCGGCGAGGAGCCAGAAGTCGCGCGACCGGCTCGCCCGCGCCAGCGTGGCCAGCGCGACCGCGGCGGGGCTCCCGCGTCGCGGCGGCGGCGGCGGGGCGGGGGCGGCGACGTCCTCGCCGTAGGGGGCGAGGCCCACGTCCGCCGGGCGCTCGCGCACGAAGAGGAGCGCGATGGGCACCGCGAGCGCGGCGGCCCCGCCCACGAGGTAGAGCGCCCAGCGCCAGCCGTGGGCCTCCGCGAGCCGCGCCAGGATGGGGAGGAAGATGAGCTGGCCGGTGGCGGTGCTCGCGGTGAGCGCCCCGAGGACGACGCCGCGCCGCGCCGAGAACCACCGGTTCACCACCACCGCGCCCATCACCGTCGCGACCGTCCCGGCGCCCGCGCCGACGAAGAGCCCCCACAGGAGGATGAGCTGCCACGGCTCGCGCACGCGCGTCGCGAGCAGCACCGCCGCGGCGAGGAGCAGGAGCGCGAACGACATGGTGCGCCGGATGCCGACGCGCTGGGCGATCGCCGCGCAGAACGGGCCGATGAGGCCGTAGAGGAGCAGCCCGAGCGACACCGCCGAGGAGGTCGTCGTGCGCGACCACCCGAACTCGTGCTCGAGCGGGACGAGGATGACGCCCGGCGTGGCGCGGATCCCCGCGCTCACCATCAGCGCGACGAACGTGACGCCGGCGACGATCCACGCGTAGTGCAGCTTGCGCCGGGGCATGGGGGCCTTCACGTAGCCGCGGGCCCGCCGCGGCGCTGGGGAAAGAGGGACCTGCGGGAGAGCGCGCGCGTCCAGAACGCGAGCGTGTCCTCGAGCATGCGGGCGGAGAGCGCCGGGTCGTCGACGGCGCGCGCGATCGCGATCGCGCCCGCGATCCCCGAGAGGAGGGCGGGGGCGAGCTCCCGCGCGCGCCGCGGCGAGAGCCGCTCGAAGCGCGCGAGCAGGTCCTCGACGCCCTTCGTGTACGCGCTCCGCACGGCCGCCGGCTGGCGCGCGACCTCGGCAGCGAGGGCGGGCACCGGACAGCCGGTCTCGGGCTCATCGCGGTGCGCCTCGGTGAGGTAGCGCCGCACGATGGCGAGGAGCGCCTCGCCGCGCCCGGCGCCGGCGGCGGTCGCCTCCTGGACCGCCGCGGAGCGCCCGAAGGCGTGGCCGCAGGCCTCGGAGACGAGCGCGTCCTTGCTGTCGAAGTGGGCGTAGAAGCTGCCGTGGGTGAGGCCGGCGTCGCGCATCACCGCGGGGATGGCGGTGCCCTCGATGCCCTTCGCCCGGATCGAGCGGGAGGTGGCGCTCAGGATGCGCGCGCGGCTCGCGGCGGCCTCTTCGCGGGAGTGGCGGGCCATGATTTATCTGATGGCCATCATATAACGAACCGGGCGGGCGCGGCAAGCGCTCCGCCCGGGGCGTCGGACCGGGCTGCGCCGGTCGGGCGGACGATCCGGTTGTTCCTCCCCGGCCGGCGTGTACATTCCAGGCCCCGGAGCGTGCCGCGCGCGCCCCGAGCCCGCGCAGCGAGGGAGGAAGCCACCGTGCGTGAATACCGCGTCGCCTCGATCCCGGCGGACGGCATCGGCCCCGAGGTGATCTCGGCCGGCCTCGAGGTCCTGCGCGCCCTCGCCGCCCGCGACGGCGGGTTCCGGCTCGCCGTCGAGCACCTTCCGTGGGGCTCGGACCACTACCTCGCCCACGGGTGCTACATCCCGGAGGGCGGGCTCGAGAGGCTCCGCGGCTTCGACGCGATCTTCTTCGGCGCGGTGGGGGATCCGCGCGTGCCCGATCACGTCTCGCTGTGGGGGCTCCGCCTCCCCATCGCGCAGGGCTTCGACCAGTACGCGAACGTGCGGCCCGCGCGGCTCCTCCCCGGCGTGAAGAGCCCGCTCGCGGGCGTGAAGGAGATCGACTGGGTCGTGGTCCGCGAGAACTCGGAGGGCGAATACGCGGGCCACGGCGGCCGCGCCCACCGCGGGCTCCCGATCGAGGTCGGCACCGAGGTCGCAATCTTCACGCGCGCCGGCGTGGAGCGCATCCACCGCTTCGCGTTCGAGCTCGCGCGCAAGCGGCCGAGGAAGCGCCTCACGCTCGTGACGAAGTCGAACGCCCAGCGCCACGGCCTCGTCTTGTGGGACGAGATCTTCTTCGAGGTCGCGAAGGGCTATCCGGACGTGCGGACGGACCGGGAGCTCGTCGACGCGGTCACGACGCGCATGGTCCTCAAGCCGCACACGCTCGACGTGCTCGTCGCGACGAACCTCCACGCCGACATCCTGTCGGACCTCGCGGCGGCGCTCACCGGGAGCCTCGGCATCGCGCCCACCGCGAACCTGAACCCGGAGCGGCGCTTCCCCTCGATGTTCGAGCCCATCCACGGCTCCGCGTTCGACATCGCGGGGAAGGGCGTCGCGAACCCCATCGCCACCTTCTGGACCGCCGTGCTCATGCTGGAGCACCTCGGCGAGGCGGCCGCCGCGAGGCGCCTCATGGCGGCGATCGAGGCGGTGACCGGGCGCGGCGTGCTCACGCCGGACCTGGGCGGCACCGCCACGACGGCGGAGGTGACCGCCGCCGTCTGCGACTCCCTCCGCGGCTGATCCCGTCGGTCCACGCGAAAGGACGGCACATGACCATCCCCCGCACGCTCGCGCTCCTCGCCGCGGTCACCTGCACCCTCGCCCGCGCGGAGACGGGCGAGATCCGCTGCGCCCAGCAGTACGGCCTCTCGTACCTCGCGCTCATGATGATGCAGGACGGGAAGCTCGTGGAGAAGCACGCGAAGGCGATGGGCCTCGGCGACGTGAAGGTCACCTGGGCGAAGCTCGGCGGGCCCGGCGCCATGAACGACGCGCTGCTCTCCGGCGGGCTCGACTTCGCGACCGGAGGCGTGCCGTCGCTCATCACCCTCTGGGCGAAGACGAAGGGGTCTGCCCTCGAGGTCCGGGGGGTGGGGGCCCTGAACGACATGCCCGTCCAGCTCGTCACCTCGAACCCGAAGGTGAAGACCATCAAGGACTTCGGGGAGGGCGACAAGATCGCGGTGACCACGGTGAAGATCTCCACGCAGGCCCTGCTCCTCGAGATGGCGGCGGCGAAGGCCTTCGGCGACAAGGAGTACGAGAAGCTCGACCCGCTCACCGTCTCCATGCCGCACCCCGACGCCATGATGGCGCTCCTCACGGGCGCGGTGACGGCGCACTTCTCGTCCCCGCCGTTCCAGTACCAGGAGCTCGCGAAGCCCGGGATGCACGTCGTGACGTCGAACTACGAGATCCTCGGCGGGCAGGCGACCTTCAACGTGGTCTGGGCCACGTCCAGGTTCAAGAAGGAGAACCCGAAGGCCTACGCCGCGTTCGTCGCCGCGCTCGACGAGGCGACCGAGGCGATCAGGAAGGACAAGCGCGCCGCGGCGGAGATCTACAAGCGCATGAGCAACACGAACGAGAGCCTGGACGAGCTCGTGAAGGAGCTCTCGGATCCCCAGGTCGAGTTCACGCTCACGCCGCACAAGACGCTCGTCACCGCGGAGTTCATGCACCGCATCGGCCGCATCAAGGTGAAGCCGGCCGCGTGGACCGACCTCTACTTCGACAACCTGCACGGGCGCGACGGGAGCTAGTCGGAACTTCGATGGATCCCGCTCTCCCGCAGCCCCTCGTCGACGTCCGCGGCGTCACGCTCCAGTACAAGACGCGCGAGCACCTCGTCACCGCGACGTATCGCGTGAGCTGCCAGGTCTACCCGGCGGATCGCTTCGTCATCCTCGGCCCGTCCGGCTGCGGGAAGAGCACGCTCCTCAAGGCGGTGGGCGGCTACCTCGAGCCGACGGAGGGCGAGATCCGGCTGAAGGGCGAGATCATCCGCAAGCCCGGCCCCGACCGCGTGATGGTGTTCCAGGAGTTCGACCAGCTCCTCCCGTGGAGGACCGTGCGGGAGAACGTCGTCTTCGCGCTCACGGCGAGCGGGAAGCTCTCCGGCAAGGCCGCCCGCGAGAAGGCGATGCACTACATCGACAAGGTGAACCTCACGAAGTTCGCGGACAGCCTGCCCCACACGCTCTCGGGCGGCATGAAGCAGCGGGTCGCCATCGCGCGCGGCATGGCCATGGAGCCCGCCGTGCTCCTCCTGGACGAGCCGTTCGCCGCCCTCGACGCGCTCACGCGCCGCAAGATGCAGGAGGAGCTCTTGCGCCTCTGGGAGGACACGCGGTTCACGGTGCTCTTCGTGACGCACTCGATCGTGGAGGCGGTGCGCGTCGCGAACCGCATCCTCCTCCTCTCGCCGCACCCGGGCCAGGTACGCGCGGAGCTGAACAGCAACGGGAAGGACGAGCAGCCGGGCGGCGAGCGGCTCTCGGAGCGCATCTCGCGCATGCTCTTCTCCGAAGAGGTGGAGCAGGAGGCGATCCCCGATGCCTGAGCCGGATCCGGTGCAGCGCCCGGAGCTCGTCGCGCAGCCCGAGGCGAAGAGCTTCGGCGTCGTGGAGAAGCCGCTCTCGCGCTGGGAGAGGCTGTACGGCGCCGCGTGGCTGCGCAAGCTCGTCCTCCTCGCCGCGCTCGCGGCGGCGTGGGAGCTCTACGCGCGCCGGCTCGACAACGCGCTCCTCTTCCCCACGTTCGGCGCGACCGTCGAGGCGCTCTGGCGCGCCGTCGCGAGCGGCGTCGTCCCGGCCCGCACCTGGGCGTCGCTCGGCGTGCTCTTCCAGGGCTACGCCGCGGGGCTCGTCCTCGCCGCGCTCCTCACGGCGTTCGCGACCGCGACGCGCATCGGCACGGACCTCCTCGAGACGCTCACCGCGATGTTCAGCCCGCTGCCGTCGATCGCGCTCCTGCCGCTCGCGCTGCTCTGGTTCGGGCTCGGGAACGCGAGCCTCATCTTCGTGCTCATCCACGCCGTGCTGTGGGCCGTCGCCCTGAACACGCACGCGGGGTTCCGCTCGGTGTCGCAGACGCTCCGCATGGTCGGGCGGAACTACGGCCTCTCCGGCCCCCGCTACGTGGTGCAGATCCTCGTGCCGGCCGCGTTCCCGTCCATCCTCACCGGGCTCAAGATCGGCTGGGCGTTCGCGTGGCGCACGCTCATCGCGGCGGAGCTCGTCTTCGGCGTCTCGCAGGGCTCGGGCGGCCTGGGCTGGTACATCTTCGAGAACAAGAACCAGCTCGAGATCGCGAACGTGTTCGCCGGCCTCTTCACCGTCATCCTCATCGGCCTCTTCGTCGAGAACGTCGTCTTCCAGAACCTCGAGCGGCGCACCGTCCGGCGCTGGGGCATGCAGCAGTGACCGGCTCGGCGGGCCCCGCCGCGCGCGGCGCCCGGAGGGAGAACCCATGACCACCCGCCACCACGTGGCCCTCATCCCCGGCGACGGCATCGGCCGCGAGGTGATCCCCGCCGGCGTCGCCGTCCTCGAGGCCGCCGGCAGGAAGCACGGCGTCGAGTTCTCCTGGTCGGAGTTCGACTGGAGCTGCGCCCGGTACGCGAAGACCGGGAGCATGATGCCGGAGGACGGCCTCGAGCAGCTCCGGTCGTCGGACGCCATCCTCCTCGGCGCGGTGGGCTATCCGGGCGTGCCGGATCACGTCTCGCTCTGGGGGCTCCTCCTCCCCATCCGCCGCGGCTTCGGCCAGTACGCCTGCGTCCGTCCCGTGAAGCTCCTCCCCGGCGTGCAGACGCCGCTCGCCGGCCGCACCGCGAAGGACATCGACTTCGTCATCGTCCGCGAGAACAACGAGGGCGAGTACTCGAGGATGGGCGGCCGCATCTACGAGGGGACGGACGCCGAGGTCGTGATCCAGGAGAGCGTGTTCACCCGCCGCGGCGTGGACCGCATCGTCGAGTACGCGTTCCGCCTCGCCGAGCGGCGGCGCAGCCACCTCACCTCCGCGACGAAGTCGAACGGCATCTTCCACTCGATGCCGTACTGGGACGAGCGGTTCGCCGCCGCCGCGGCGCGCCACCCGCGCGTGAAGACCGCGCAGTACCACATCGACATCCTCGCCGCGCACTTCGTCCAGCACCCGGACTGGCTCGACGTGGTGGTCGGCTCGAACCTGTTCGGCGACATCCTCTCGGATCTCGGCGCGGCCGTGGCCGGCTCGATCGGCGTCGCGCCGTCCGCGAACGTCAACCCGGAGCGGACCGCGCCCTCGATGTTCGAGCCCGTGCACGGCTCCGCGCCCGACATCGCGGGGAAGGGGATCGCGAACCCGGTCGCGACCATCTGGGCGTCCGCCATGCTCCTCGACCACCTCGGCCACGCCGAGGCGGCGCGCGCCGTGGAGAAGGCGATCGAGACGGTGCTCTCCGAGCCGAAGCTCCGGACGCGCGACCTCGGCGGCTCGGCCTCGACGCGGGAGGCGACGGAGGCCATCGTCCAGGCGATCGGCTAGGGTCTGCGGTGCGGCAGCCGGTGAGGAGCGGCCAGGCACATTTCGCTTCGCGAAAAGTGCCTCGGCCGGATGTCGAATTCCGGCTGGCTTTTCACTCCGCGGCGGCCTTGGGGTATCCTCGGCCCATCGCGGAGCGCCACGATGTCCGTCGCCGGAGACTCGCGCAGCAGCGCCATGGGATTCGAGGGCGGCGTCGCCGGCCTCGGGCTGCCGGAGCTCATCCAGCTCAACGCCGCGAACCGGTTCACCGGCGGGTTCCGCGTCCGGCACGAGGAGCGCGTCGGCCTCATCTTCTTCCGCGACGGCGAGGTCGTGCACGCGGAGCAGGGCGGCATCGTCGGCGAGCAGGCCTTCATCGAGGTCCTCTCCTGGCCGGGCGGGAGGTTCGAGGTGGAGCCGAACGTGCTGCCCGGCACGCGGACCATCCAGAAGACGCTCGTGCACCTCCTGCTCGACTCGCACCGCATCCTCGACGAGCGGCGCGCGGGCCTCCCGGCCGAGCCCGCGCCGCCCGCGCCCGCGCCCACGCCGGTGCCGCTCGCCCCGAAGCAGAGCTCGGTCGAGGTCGCGCGCTCGATCCCGGAGGTCACCGGCGCGGTGGTCCTCACCAAGGACTGCCGCCGCGTGGGGAAGGGCGGTCACGACGAGGAGGCGCTCGCGGGCGAGGCCGGCTACCTCGCGCTGGCGGCCGCCGAGCTCGGCGCGCTGTTCCAGGCCGGGGACCTCAAGTCCGGCACCGTGCACGGCGGCCGACGCCATCTCCTGCTCTACGCGACCCGCGCGCACTACCTCGGCGTGTCCGCGTCGGGCGAGAGCGATCCGGACGGCGTCGACGCCGCGCTCCGGGCCGCGCTCTCGAAGGGTCGCTGATCGGAGGGCCGCGTGGAGAACCTGCTCCGCCAGCTCAACACCGTGCCCGGCGTCTTCGGCTGCATGGTCTGCGACGCCGAGGGCCGCCTCCTGGCGCACGCGTTCCCGCCCATGATCGACGCGGCCACGCTGGAGCGCGCGGCGGGCGAGGTCGGCGAGCGCACGGCGGCGCTCGAGACCGTGCTCGGGCCGGTGACGATGATGGACCTGCGCTACACCGGCTCGCGGATCGTGGTGCGCTCGGCGGGCGGCGCGCGGCTCCTGTGCCTGTGCGCGCCGACCGTGAACCTGCAGCTCCTCGCCATGTCGGCGGCGGGCGTGCTCCGACAGATCGAGGACCTCGAGCCGGCCGCGCACGCGGCGGCGGGCGGCGCCGGCTCGAGCGCGCTCCACGAGGCGGTGCTGGCCATCGAGGCGCTCATCGAGCGCAGCGGCGGCGACCCCGTGCGGCTGCGCGGGCAGATCGCCCTCAAGGCGGGGTTCGCGCTCGACTTCGTCGACGCGAGCACTCCCGACGACCCCGACAAGCTGGAGCGCCTGCGGGAAGCGGCGCGGTCGGTCCTGGGCGAGGACATCTGACGACGGCGTGAAGGAGGGTCCCGTGGTCCTCTCGATCCGAGCGAAGCTCGTCATCCCGGTCGTCGCCACGGTCGCCGTGGCCGCCGTCGGCAGCGGGCTCCTCATCCGGCAGGCGTACGGGCGCACCGCCCACGCCGCCGCCGCGGGCGCGCTCCGCAGCGCCGCCGGCGCGTACGACGATCTCGAGCGCGGCGAGGTGGGGCGGCTCATGGCCATCCTCGACGTGCTCGCCGCGAACGGGGCCGTGCGCGACGCCTTCGCGGCGCGCGACCGCGAGCGGCTCCAGGCCCTCGTCCAGCCCATCGGGACGGTCCTCCGGACGGATCACGGCATCGGCCACTTCGTCTTCATCGACGCGGAGACGCGGCGGGTGTTCCTGCGGCCCGACCAGCCGTCCCGGCGCGACGAGGTGGTCACGCGGCCGGCCCTGCTCAAGGCGATGGGTCGCAAGGAGAACTCGGTCGGCAAGGAGATCGAGAAGGGGGCGTTCGCGCTGCGCGTGGCGCGGCCGTTCTTCGGGAACGACGCGCGGCTCCTCGGGTACGTGGAGCTCGGAGCCGACTTCGACCGCTTCCTCGGGAGCATGAAGAAGCAGACCGGGAACGACTACGCCCTGTTCGTGCAGAAGGGGCTGCTCGACGAGGCGGAGTGGGCGCGGACGCGCGGGAGCGCGAGGAACGGCTGGGCCGACCTCAAGGACGCGGTCGTGACGAACGGGACGAGCCCGGATCCGATGGTGGACGAGTCCGCCCTCGGCGTGACGGATCCGACCGGCAAGATCCTCGACGACGTCGAGAAGGACGGCGCGACCTTCGCGCGCGGCGTCTTCCCGCTGAAGGACTCGTCCGGAGCGGTGGTCGGCGGGCTCGTCTTGCGCCACGACGTGACCGCGCTGCGCGACGAGATGCGCATGGGCGCGCTGCGCGCCCTCGGCCTCCTCCTCCTGCTCGCCGTCCTCTCGGGCATCCTCGTCTCGCCGATCCTCGACCGGCTCGTGTTCGGCCGCCTGCGCGCGATGATGGAGACGATGCAGGACATGTCCGTCCGCCTCGCCGGCGGGGACTACTCCGTCGGAAACGTCGAGCGGAAGCCGGCGAACGACGAGATCGGCGGGTTCGAGGCGTTCTTCGGGGACTTCCTGCGGCTCGTCGGCAACACCCTGTCCTCGCTGGCGGAGCGCAGGAAGCAGCCCCGGCCCGCCCCGCCGCCTGCCGCACCGCTCGTGAAGTAGGGGCCCGGGCGGGGCCATTCATAAGCGTTGTGGGGCAGGCCCGTTCCTGCCACGATTCCGGGCCTCTTTCCGCGGGGCCTCGTGGCCCCGCGCGCGCAAGCCTGGAGGACCGACATGCACGTCCGCCGCGCCCTGGCCTTCATCATCTGCACCGTCCTCGCCGCACCGGCGCTCGCCCAGCAGCAGGGCACGCTCGAGCGCATCAAGCAGAGCGGCACCATCTCGCTCGGCCACCGCGAGTCGTCGATCCCGTTCTCGTACTACGACGACAAGCAGCAGGTGGTGGGCTACTCGCACGACTTCCAGATGAAGGTCGTCGAGGCCGTGAAGAAGAAGCTCAACCTGCCGAACCTGGCGGTGAAGTACACGCCGGTCACCTCGCAGAACCGCATCCCGCTCATCCAGAACGGCACCGTCGACCTCGAGTGCGGCTCGACCACGAACAACCTCGAGCGCCAGAAGCAGGTGGACTTCACCACGACCATCTTCATCGTGGGCACCCGCCTCCTCACCAAGAAGGACTCGGGCGTGAAGGACTTCGCGGACCTCAAGGGGAAGAACGTCGTCACCACCGCGGGCACCACCTCCGAGAAGCTCATCCGCGGGATGAACGACGAGAAGAAGATGGGGATGAACATCATCTCCGCGAAGGACCACGGCGAGTCGTGGCTGACGCTGGAGAGCGGCCGCGCCGTTGCGTTCATGATGGACGACGCCCTCCTCGCCGGCGAGCGCGCCAAGGCCCGCAAGCAGGACGACTGGGTCATCCTCGGCACGCCGCAGTCGAAGGAGGCCTACGGCTGCATGCTCCGCAAGGACGACAAGGAGTTCAAGAAGGTCGCGGACGAGGCGATCGCCGCGGCGCTGAAGAGCGACGGCGAGAAGGAGTTCAAGAAGTGGTTCCAGTCGCCCATCCCGCCCAAGGGCGTGAACCTCAACCTGCCGCTGTCGGACGACATGAAGGACCTGTTCAAGAACCCGAACGACAAGGCGTTCCAGTGAGCATTCGTTCGACGTGAGAGCTTCTGATTCCGCCGCCCACGCGAGGTTACGCTCGTGATGGGGGGTGCGGGGGGAGAGTTCTCCCCCCGCGAGAGGCGCCGCGAGGCGCCGGACCTCACATCACAGCGGCGGCGGTGACGGTGGGATCACGGCACCGGGGGCCGCTGTGATCGGGGCGGCGTGAGCCGCCCCGCGGTGTTTCGAGCGCGGCGAGGGAGACATGTTCGCTGACATGAACTGGCGCGTGTTCTTCGAGCCCGCCCCGGCCGGCGGCGGCGCGACCTATCTCGACTGGCTGTTCCAGGGGCTGAAGCTCACCGTCGAGCTGTCCATGGCCTCGTGGGTCATCGCCCTGCTGTGGGGCTCGGTGATGGGCGTCCTCCGCACCGTGCCGAACAAGATCCTGTACGGGATCTCGACGGTCTACGTGGAGGTGTTCCGGAACGTCCCGCTCCTCGTGCAGCTCTTCATCTGGTACTTCGTCATCCCGGAGCTCGTCCCGGCGGGCATCGGGAACCGGTACAAGCAGCTCGATCCCGTCTTCCAGCAGTTCGTCGCGGCGACGGCGTGCCTCGGCTTCTTCACCGGGGCGCGCATCTGCGAGCAGGTCCGCGCCGGGATCGAGTCGCTCGCCGGGGGCCAGAAGGCGGCCGGTCTCGCGCTCGGGCTCAGCCTGCGGCAGACCTACAACCACGTGCTCCTGCCCATGGCCTTCCGGATCATCATCCCGCCGCTCGCGTCGGAGATGGTGAACCTCGTGAAGAACTCCGCGGTCGCGTCCACCATCGGGCTCCTCGAGCTCGCGGCGATGGGCCGTCAGCTCCTCGACTACACCGCGCGCGCGTACGAGTCGTTCACCGCCGTGACGGTGCTCTACATCCTCGTGAACCTCGTCGTCCTCGGCTTCATGCGCTGGGGCGAGGCGAAGGCGCGCGTGCCCGGCTTCATCGGGGGAGGGCGCTAGCCGTGTACGAGCTCGACTGGAGCTCGGTGAGGCCGGCCCTCCCGTTCATGTGGGAGGGCATGAAGGTCACGCTGAAGATCACGCTCACCGCCATGTCGGTCGGGATCGCGCTCGGCACCGTGATCGCCATCCTGCGGCTCTCGAAGAACGGCGCGCTCTCCGGGCTCGCCGCCGGGTACGTGAACCTGTTCCGGTCGGTGCCGCTCATCATGGTGCTGCTCTGGTTCTCGCTCATCGTGCCGGACCTCATCGTCCGGGCGTTCAACCTGCCGCGCATGGCGAACGTGAACGTCACCTCGTCGATGGTCGCCTTCTCGCTCTTCCAGGCGGCCTACTACGCGGAGATCATCCGCGCAGGGATCCAGTCCGTGAAGGCGGGGCAGATGGGCGCGGCGCAGGCGCTCGGCATGACCTACGGCCAGGCGATGCGGCTCGTGGTCCTCCCGCAGGCCTTCCGCAACATGACCCCGCTCCTCCTCACGCAGACGATCATCCTCTTCCAGGACACGTCCCTCGTGTACGTGGCGCAGGTGCGCGACTTCTTCGGCGCCGCCACCATCGTCGGCACCCGCGACGGACGGATCGTGGAGATGATCCTCTTCGCCGGCGGCGTCTACTTCCTCGTCTGCTTCGCGCTCTCGTCGCTCGTGAAGTACTGGCAGGACCGGCTCAAGGTGGGCGCATGATCGACATCCGCAAGGTCAGCAAGACGTATCCGAACGGCTTCCAGGCCCTCAAGGGCTGCTCGACGCACGTGGACAAGGGCGAGGTGATCGTCGTGTGCGGCCCGTCCGGCTCGGGCAAGTCCACGCTCATCAAGTGCGTGAACGGCCTCGAGGACTTCCAGCCGGGCGAGATCGTCGTGAACGGGATCTCCGTCGGCGACAAGAAGACGAACCTCCCGAAGCTCCGCGCGCACGTGGGGATGGTGTTCCAGCACTTCGAGCTCTTCCCGCACATGACCGTGCTCGAGAACCTGACCGTCGCCCAGCTCAAGGTACTCGGGCGCCGCAAGGACGAGGCGACGGAGCGCGGCCTCAAGCTCCTCGAGCGCGTCGGTCTCTCCGCCCAGGCGTCCAAGCACCCCGGGCAGCTCTCCGGCGGCCAGCAGCAGCGCGTCGCGATCGCCCGCGCGCTCGCCATGGACCCCATCTGCATGCTCTTCGACGAGCCGACCTCCGCGCTCGACCCCGAGATGATCAACGAGGTGCTCGACGTCATGGTCCAGCTCGCCCGCGAGGGCATGACCATGATGGTCGTGACGCACGAGATGGGGTTCGCGCGCAAGGTCGCGCACCGCGTGATCTTCATGGACCGCGGCGAGATCGTGGAGGACGCGCAGAAGGAGGAGTTCTTCACGAAGCCGAGGTCGGAGCGCGCGCAGCAGTTTCTGTCGAAGATCCTGCATCACTGACGCCGCCGCGCGTGGCTCGACGCTGGGTACGTGTGCGGACCTCGGTGGGGCGCGCGTCACCCGGCCCCGTGGACTCGCCCCCCTCCAGGGTGGTTAAACCGGAGCGTGACCGAACCCCGCCCGCCGTCGCCGCGAAGGCGCCGGCTCCTCCGCGCCGGCATCGTCGTCGGCGCGCTCCTCGTCGCGTACTCCGCCTTCGGCTTCCTCGCCGGTCCGCCCCTCCTGCGGAACGCCATCGTGAAGCACGGCTCGGCCGCGCTCCACCGCGACGTCTCCGTCGCGAAGGTGCGCGTGAACCCGCTCGCGCTGTCGGTCACGATCGAGGGGCTCGACGTGAAGCACCGCGACGGCGCGCCGTTCGTGCGCTGGGACTCGCTGTACGTCCGGCTCGCGCCGCTCCGCCTCTTCGCGGGCGACGTCGGGCTCGCGGAGATCCGCCTCGTGCGCCCCGCCCTGCACGTGGGGCTCGGGCCCGACGGCGCGCTGACGTTCCAGGACGTGCTCGGGAAGGACGAGCCGAAGCAGGCCGGGCCCCCGCCCGCGAAGGACGGCGGCGGGCTCGGGATCTCCATCGGGCGGCTCGCGATCGAGGACGCGCAGGTCGAGTTCCGCGACGCGACCCGACGCCCCGCGTTCGTGACGACGCTCGGGCCGCTCGGCATCCGGCTCGAGTCGTTCCGCACGAAGGGCGGCGGCGACAGCCCGTACTCCTTCACCGGCACGACCGACTCCGGCGAGACGTTCCGCTGGACGGGCACGGTGCGCACGCAGCCGCTCCGCTCCGCGGGCACGCTCGCGTTCGAGCGCATCACGCTCCCGAAGTACGCGCCCTACGTCCGCGACGAGCTCCCGCTCGAGATCCACTCCGGGCTCCTCGCCCTCGAGACGCGCTACGAGCTCGAGTGGGGCGCCGAGCGGCGCGTGCTCCGGGTCGCCGACGGCGCGCTGACCGTGGACGGGCTCGCGCTCGGGCCGAGCGGCGTGAAGGACGCTCCCGTCGCGCTGCCGCGCATCGAGGTGAAGGGGATCCAGGTCGACGCGCTCGCGCGCGAGGCGAGCGTCGCGGAGGTCGCGCTCCGCGGCGGCGCCTTGAAGGTCCTCCGCGAGCCCGACGGGACGCTGGAGCTGGCGCGCCTCGCGCCGGCGCCGAAGCCCGCCGCAGCGCCCTCGCGCGCGGCGCCCCCCTCGCGCGCGGCGCCGTCCGCGCCGCCGTCCCCCTGGGCGTGGTCGGTCGGCGCGGTCTCGCTCTCCGGGCTGGCCGTGACCTGGGAGGACCGCACGCCGCCGCGGCCCGCCGTCCTCCCGCTCACCGACGTCCAGGTCCGGCTGGAGAAGCTGCGCGGCGCCGCGGACGCGGTCTCGCCGCTCGCGGCGTCGTTCACCTGGGCCGGCGCGGGGCGGGTGCGCGTCGGCGGATCGGTGCAGCTCCTCGCGAGCAAGGGGGCGCTGGAGCTCGACGCCGCCGACCTCGACCTCGTGCCGCTCGCGCCGTACCTCGCCACGGACGTCGCCGCGCGCCTCGCGGGCGGGCGCGCCGGCGCCAAGGCGAAGATCGCGTTCGACGCGTCCGGGGCGGCGCCGCGGTGGTCCTTCGCGGGCGACGTCCGCCTCGACGGGCTCGCCGTCGCCGAGGCAGGGAACGAGGAGCTCCTGCGCTGGCGCTCGTTCGAGGTCTCCGGCATCGACGCCTCGTCGACGCCGCCGCGCGCCTCGGTGCGCCTCGTCCGCCTCGTCGAGCCGCGGTTGAAGGCGTACGTGTGGGAGGACGGCACGACGAGCGTCGCGCGGGCGCTGCGCCGCCCCGCGGCGCCGGCGGCGGCGCAGCCTGCTCCGACGAAGGCAGCCGCCGCGCCGCCGGCCCCCGCGCCCGCGTGGCGGACGCGCATCGGCGCGGTGGAGGTCGTCCGCGGCCGCGCCTCGTTCGTCGATCGCTCCGTGACCCCGCCGGTGGTCGTGAACCTCACGCGGGCCGAGGCGAAGGTGACGAACCTCTCGTCGGATCCCAAGGTCCGCTCGAACGTCGACGTCCGGCTCGAGGTGGAGGGCGCCTCGCCGATCCTCGTCACCGGCACGCTGAACCCGCTCCAGAGCGACGCGTACACGGACCTCGTCGTCGCCTCGGACGGCGTGGACCTGTCGCCGCTCGACCCGTACTCCGGCAAGTTCCTGGGCTACGGGATCCGCAAGGGCAAGCTCGATCTCGATCTCCGGTACCGCATCGAGAACCGCGGGCTCGCGGCGACGAACGTCGTGAAGGTGAACCAGCTCACCCTCGGCGACGCCACCAACAGCCCCGACGCGACGAAGATCCCGGTGCGGCTCGCGCTCGCGCTCCTCCAGGACAAGGACGGGGTCATCCTCCTCGACGTGCCCGTGGAGGGGAAGCTCGACGACCCCGAGTTCCGCCTCGGCAAGGTGATCTGGCGAACGATCCTGAACGTCCTCGTGAAGGTGGCGACGTCCCCGTTCCGCGCGCTCGCCGCGCTCGCCGGGGGCGGCGACGCGGACCTCTCGATGGTGGAGTTCGCGCCGGGGACCGCGGATCCGACGCCCGCCGCGCAGGAGCGCCTCGCCATGCTCGCGAAGTCGCTCGCGCAACGTCCGGCCGTCTCGCTCGAGCTGGAGGGGGCGGCGGACGCCGAGCAGGACGGCCCCGCGCTCCGGCGCGTCGCGCTGGAGCGGTCCCTGCGGCGCACGAAGGCGGCGGCGATGCGGCCGCCGCCCGCGTCCGCCGAGGAGATCCCCCTCGCGCCCGACGAGCGCGTCCGGCTCGTCCTCGCCGCCTACGAGGCGAGGTTCCCGCCGCAGCCGCCGGCGCCGCGCAAGCCCGGCGAGGCGGCCCCCGCGGCGCCCACGCCCGAGCAGATGGAGGAGCGCCTCGCGAGCGCCGCGGACGTGCCCGCGGACGCGTACCGATCGCTCGCCGCGGAGCGCGCCCAGCGCGTCCGCGCCGCGCTCATGGCGGCGGGGCTCGATCAGGGGCGCCTGTACCTCGCGGAGGGCCAGGGCCAGGAGAAGAAGGGCGCGCGGGTCTACTTCACCGTGCGGTGATCGCAGGGGGGTGTGCGGTTCCGCGCATTGCGGGGCGCGCGCTCCATTCGATACGGTTCGCGCCGGCTCGAAAAAACGGAAGAACGGAGGAAGTGAAATGACGAAGACGATCGTTGCGGCGCTCGCACTCGCCCTTGCCTGGGCGTCGCCGGCGAAGGCGCAGCTCCCCAGCACCCAGCTCCCCACGGCCGCCGATGCGAAGGCGGGCCTCGGTGCGGCGGGGGCGGCCGCGCAGCAGAAGGCGACGGAGGCGCAGGCGGACCCGGCCAAGGCGGCCGCGGACGCGAAGCAGCAGGCCGCGGACGCGAAGGCCGCGGGCGCCGCGAAGGCCGCGGACGCGAAGGCCCAGGGCGCGGCCAAGGTCGAGGCCGCGAAGGCGGAGGGCGCCGCGAAGGTCGGCGAGAAGAAGGCCGGCGCGAAGGCCACGGCCGCCAAGAAGGCGCGCGAGGTGAAGGGCAAGGCGAAGGCCAAGGTGGACGCGAAGGCCGAGAAGGCCGGCGTGCTCCAGCCGGCCGCCGCGGGCGCCGTGCAGAACGCGGATCAGAAGGCGGAGCAGAAGATCGAGGCGGTGACGAAGTAGCGGGGGGACCGGGGGCGGCGCGCGGCTCTCAGCCCGCGCCGCTCACCCGGTAGAACGCCCCCAGGATCGCGCCGAAGAGCAGGTGGGCGACGATCACGGAGAGGGGCGTCTGCACGCCGTAGTTGAGCGCGAGGAACCCGGGCGGCTCGAGCTGGCGCGCGACCGTCGGCCCCTGCTGCTCGCTCGCCATCCGCGGGTGGAGCCCCGGCAGCATGCGCATCCCGGTGGAGAGGACGAAGAACGCGTGCACGAGCCCGATGGCGGCGCCGCGCAGCCACGTCGCCTCGCGCCAGGCCTCGAAGGCGGCCACGTAGAGGAGCGAGAACGCCCAGCCCACCGCGAGGTGGACGAAGATCCCGACGAGCTTGGCGCGGTCGCGGTCGGGCGTGAACATCGCGCCGAGCATGTACGGGAGGTTCATGCGCGTCAGGCGCAGGCCCTGCGTCGCCGCCATGAACGTGGTGAGCACGATGGTCGCCACGAACCCCCAGAGGAGCCAGCTCGCGACGTTCATGCCTGGACCTTCTCCCTCGAAGCCACGCGCCGCGGCTCGCCCTCGGGCTCGGAGCGGCGCAGCGGCCGGGTCCCCTCGAGCCGCCGCTGGATCGACAGCGCGGCGTTGATGAGGCCGACGTGCGTGAACGCCTGCGGGAAGTTGCCGACCGCGGCGCCCGTGGCGGGGTCGATCTCCTCCGCGAAGAGGCCCACGTCGTTCGCGTGGCGGCAGAGCCGGCGGAAGACGTCCTGGGCCTGCTCGGCGGTGCCGCCGCCGAGCGCCAGGAACTCGGCGCCCCAGAAGCCGCACACGCCGAAGGCGCCCTCGCCGGGGGACTCGCCGGTGCGGTACCGGTAGAGGAGCTCGCCGCCCGCGCCGAGCCGCTCGCGGATCCGCTCGTAGGTGAGCCGCATGCGCTCGGAGGACGCGTCCGCGAAGCCGTACCAGGCGAGGAGGAGCAGGCTCGCGTCGAGCTCGTCGCCGTCGAGGCGCGAGGAGTAGCTGCGCAGCGAGGGGCGCCACGCGCGCCGCTCCACGTCGTCGCGGATGAGCTCGCGGTTCCTGGCGAACGCCTCCGCGGGCGCGCCGGGGAGGTGCCCGCGCGCGTGGAGGTCGAGGAGGCGGTCCAGCGCGGTCCAGCAGAGCACGCGCGAGTGCGTGTGGTGCGCCCTGCCGCTGCGGCGCGGCTCCCAGATGCCCTCGTCCGCGAGGTGCCACGTCTTGCACACGCGCTCGCCGCAGGCGACGAGCATGCGGGCGGTGTCGCGGTCGAGCGAGCCGCCGCGGCCGACGAAGTGCGTGAGCGCGTCGATCACCTCGCCGTAGACGTCGAGCTGGAGCTGGTCCGAGGCGGCGTTGCCGACGCGCACCGGGCGGGAGCCGCGCCACCCGGAGAGGCCCTCGACGACGCGCTCCCGCCGCGGCCGCTTCCCGTGGACGTCGTAGAGGATGCGGAGCTCCGGCTGCGTGAGCCGGGTCGAGTGGAGCAGCCAGCTCAGGAAGGAGCTCGCCTCCTCCGGGTACCCGAGCCCGAGGAGCGCGCGCACGGTCAGGGAGGAGTCGCGCAGCCAGCAGAACCGGTAGTCCCAGTTCAGATCGCCGCCGGGGCGCTCCGGGAGCGAGGTCGTCGGCGCCGCGACGATCGCGCCCGAGGGCGCGTACACGAGGAGGCGGAGCGCGAGGGCGCTGCGCACGACGAGCTCGCGCTCCGGGCCGGAGTAGGTGAGGCGCGCCACCCAGCGCCGCCACCAGTCGTTGCTCCGCGCGACGGCTGCGTCGGCCCAGGACCCGAGCGGCGGCAGGACGGCGTGCCACTCGTCCGCGAACGTGAGCGAGAGGCGCGCCGCCTCGCCCGCCCGCAGGCGCGCGCGTCCGCGGACGCGGTCTCGCGCGACCTCGAGCGGGAGCTCCGAGCGGAGCACGAGCAGGCCGGACGGGAGCTCGAAGCGGACGCCGAGCCTGCCGGCGTCGCGGATGCGGAGGCGCTCGCGGCCGAAGTCCGGCCGCACCTCGAGGTCCACCTCCACCTCCACCTCGCCGCGCTCGCAGCGCACGACGCGGAGCAGCTCGTGGTCCGGCAGGAGGATGCCGCGCGCCTCCTCGTCGGACGCGACGGGCATGAGATCGGTGACGCAGACCGTGCCGGCGTCGGTGTGGAAGCGCGTCTCGAGGACGTTCGAGTCCGCCGCGTACCGGCGCTCCGTCCGGTACGGCGCGGTCGGCGCGATGGCGAACCGCCCGGCGCGCTCGTCGAGCAGCGCCGCGAGCAGCGGCGGGCTGTCGAAGCGGGGCCAGGCGAGCCAGTCGATCGAGCCGGTCCGCGAGACGAGCGCGGCCGCGCGGCAGTCGCCGACGATCGCGTAGTCCTCGATCGGGCTCATGCGCGTCCCCGCGTCGTGCGGCTCGACCGGGCTCGGAGAGCGGGCACGAGATGATCCTATGGACGTATCCTCCCGAGTGCCTTGCGGGCACTTCGCTCCGGGCGTAGACGAGGGCTTTCGACGCGAATGGGAGAGCCCATGGCAACCGTCTCGAAGTCCCAGGCTGGTGCGCAGAGGACCGACACGCGCAGCGACGCGGCGCAGAGGCAGGCGAGCGCCGGAGTCCCGCCGGACCGGATCGCGGCGCGCGCCTACGAGATCTGGGTGGCGAGCGGCCGCCCGAACGGCCGCGATCAGGAGCACTGGTTCCAGGCCGAGAAGGAGCTCCGCGGCGCGCAGGGCTCCCGTGCAGGGCGCTGAGGACCCGCGCTCCACCGGCACGCCCGCGGACCCCTCGCGGAGCGCTCGCGCTCCCGCTGGCTCGACGCGCGTCGCCTGAGGGCCGCCATCGCGGGTCGTTGCCGCCGCGCGCGACCGACCGAAGGTTCGGCCGTGGGCAGGGGGTCGCTCAGCGGCGTGCAGGTCGGGCTCCTGGCTGGCCTCCTGGCCGGCCTCCCGGCGGGCTGTGGCGGGAAGAGCTCTTCCTGCCCGACCTGCGAGGTCCCCCCTCCGCCGCCCACGACGCTCCGCGCCCCGTGGCCCGTCGGGCGGGCGCCCGACTACGCGAACCCCATCCCCGCGGAGAACGCGCGCGCCGGTGAGGTGGGGCTCCGCTCCGGCAGGCAGGCGCTCGCCCACGAGATCGAGGCGTACGCGGATCGCGTCTCGGTGCACGCAGGCGAGAGCCTCGGCGTGCACGTGAACGTCGACGTGGCGCACGGCCTCTCCTGGACCCTCTACCGCATCGGCTGGTACGGCGGCGCGGGCGCGAGGCGGGTCACCGCCGGCGGCCCCGTGCGCGTCGCGCCGCAGGCGGCCTGCCCGCCGCGCCCTGGCGACGCGCTCGTGCAGTGCGCCTGGGCGACGGCGGTCCAGGTGCCCGTCGCCCGCGACGAGGTGTCGGGCTACCACGTCGTGAAGCTCGTGCGCGACGACGGGTTCTTCACGCTCGTCCCGGTCCTGGTGGTCGACGACCGGCCGGCGGACCTGCTCGTGCAGGCGAGCGTGAACACCTGGCAGGCCTACAACGCGTGGGGCGGCGAGTCGCTCTACCAGGACGCCTCGCGGACCATCCCGGGCGGCTTCGCGCTCCGCGTGAGCTTCGACCGGCCGTACCTCGCCGCCGACGGCCTCGGCGCGGCCGACGACACCGAGCTCGGCTTCGCCCGCTTCCTCGAGCGCAACGGCTACGACGTCACGTACACCACCGACGTCGACGTCGCGCTCGGCGGCGCGTCGCACATCTCGCGCGCCGGCGCGTTCGTCGCCGTGGGCCACGACGAGTACGTGGCGGGCCAGGCGCGCGACGCGATGCAGGCGGCGCGCGACTTCGGCGTCCCGCTCCTCTTCTTCGGCGCGAACATGGCGTACTGGAAGGTGCGCCTCGAGTCGCCCGGCGCCGCCGGCGTGCCGCGCGTCATCACCTGCTACAAGAGCTCGCTCGTCAGCGATCCCGTGACCGGCCCCGACACGACCGGCCGCTACCGCGACGCCGCGGTGAACCGGCCGGAGAACGCGCTCGTCGGGATCATGTACGAGTCGTGGCAGATGATGATCGCGCCGCTCGTCGTGGCCGACCCGACGAGCTGGCTGTTCGACGGCACAGGGCTCCTCGCCGGGGAGACGCTCCCCGGGCTCGTCGGCTACGAGTACGACTTCGCGGTCGGCGACGCCTTCCAGCCGGCGTCGCTCGCGATCCCCGCCCGCTCCGCCGTCATCGACGCGGAGGGGCGGCCGTCCTGGCAGGCGACCGCCTGGTACCGGGCCTCGAGCGGCGCGCTCGTGTTCGCCGCGGGGAGCATCGTCTGGCCGAACGGCGTCGATCCGACGCGCGGCGCGTACGACGGCCGCGTGGAGCGGATGACGGCGAACGTGATCCACGCCGCGCTCGGCCTCCAGGTCCCGGCGGGCATCTCCGTCGGCGCGCGGGCCTCGTCGTCGCAGTACCGCGTGAACCCCATCGGCCCGTTCGCGACGAGCGTCGGCACGCTGGCGACGGGCCTCGACGGGCCGACCGGGGTCGCGGTGATGCCGGACGGCGCCATCGCGGTCGCGGACGCCCGGCGCCACCAGATCCTGCGCGTCGCGGGGCCGGGGGCGGTGTCGGTGATCGCGGGCGACGGCCAGCCGGGCGGGGGCCCGTCCTCGGCCGGCGTCCCCGGAGCGCAGGCGCACTTCTTCCACCCGACCGCGGTCCTCGCGCTGACGGACGGGAGCCTCCTCGTCGCGGACACGGGGAACCACGCGATCCGTCGGATCGGGACCGACCCGGCCCGAACCGTGACGCCGTTCGCCGGCCTCATCGGAGGCGCCGGGCTCGCGGACGGCGCGGGGACGAGCGCGAGGTTCCGCTTTCCCATGGGGCTCGCGCGCGACCCGGCGACGGGCGTCGTCTACGTGGCGGACTCCGCCAACTACCGCGTCCGCGCCGTCGATCCGGCCGGGAACGTCACGACGTTCGCGGGGTCGACCGCGGGCGACACGGACGGCCCCGCCGCGACGGCGCGCATCGCGCTCCCCACGGCGGTCGCGCTGGGACAGGACGGCAGGGTGTACGTCGTCGCGAGCGGGACCGCGCGCGTGAAGGCGATCGGGACCGACGCGGCCCACACGGTCGTGACCCTCGCCGGGAACGGGCAGGGCGCGGCGGACGGCCCCGGCACCTCGGCACAGCTCGGCGCGCAGGGCGGGCTCGTCTGGGCCGCCGGCCAGCTCCTCGTCGCGGACCCGGTGAGCTACCGGGTGCGCGCGATCGTGCCCGGGGCGGGGGTGGCGGACACGACGGTGCACACGTTCGCGGGATCCGGGAACTTCGGCTCGGGCGACGGCAGCGGCGCCGCGGCGCAGTTCGGGCTGCCGCTCGGCCTGGCGGTCGGCGCGAACGGCACGATCTACGTCGCGGACCCTGGCTCGGGCGCCATCCGGACGATCGTGCCCTGAGCTTCCAGGCAGCCGATGACCCCTGGCTCGGGCTCTCGTGAGCCCGCTGCCCGCTTCGTGCGTCCATCTGCCGCAGCACCCTGCGCGCGCTCGCTCGCCCGCGAAATCACCCGGATAATCGAGAATTCTCCAGCGTCGACGCACCGCGGCGCTCGCATGCCTGCCTGGTGCACGCGGCTTCGCCTCCATGGCAAGAGGGTGGTCAAACGACCACCCGCCGGGGGAATATCCGAGGAGGGAGGGGGGTGGTCCTCGACCGAGGAGCAGAGACTTGCGACGACTTGCCGCCCTGCTACTGGCCGTCCTTCCGTTCGCAGCGTACCCCCAGCAGCACCCGCACGTCCTCTTCGGCGCCGGCGACGTCGCCCGCCTCCGCTCGCGGGCGGCTACGACGCATGCCGCCATCGCCCAGGGGCTCACGGCCGGCACCGACGAGTTCATGGGCGCCACGGTCTCCCAGGCGGGGATCGTCTCCTGGCCGACGGGCAGCACCTTCAGCCTCGGCGATCTGCGCGACGTCGGGAACGGGATCGCCGTCTTCGCGTTCGTGTGGCAGCTCCAGGGGACCGACGCGTACCTCCAGCTCGCGAGGGAGTGGCTCCTCACGGCGACGTCGTGGCCGACGCTCGACCTCGCCGGCGACAACGACCTCTCGCTCGCCCACGCCGTGATCGGGGTCGCGATCGCGTACGACATCCTGTACGGGCAGCTCGCGGACGCCGAGCGGGCGCAGGTCGTCGGCGCGCTCGTCGCCGGGGCGAACCAGCTCTACGCGTACGGGAGCGGCGGCGGCTGGTGGGAGCGCGAGTGGCTCCAGAACCACAACTGGATCAACCACGCCGCCGTCGGGTTCGCGGCGCTGGCGCTCCAGGGCGAGATCGCGGACACGACCACCGCCGCGTGGCTCGAGTACGCTCGCGCGAACGCGGCGATGGTGAACGCCACGATGGCGCCCATCGGCGACGGCGGCTGGCACGAGGGCCCTGGCTACCTCGACTACGGGTTCACGTACCACCTGCCGTTCACGTGGGCGCTCGCCCGCGCCGGCGGGCAGGACCTCACCGACAACGCGTATCTCCGGGGCGACGTGGGCTACCGGGCGCACGCGCAGATCGCGGAGAAGCCCTGGCAGAAGGTGCTCACCTACGGCGACTTCTTCGGCTTCCCGGCCCAGGAAGGCGTGATGCAGCTCCGCTTCGCCGCCTCGCAGTATCGCGACACGATCGCGCAGGCGGTCGCGGACCGTCAGCTCGCCGGGAGCAGCCGCTTCACCTACGCCGTCGAGTGCATGGACCAGCTGTTCGAGTTCCTCTTCTACGATCCCTCCGTCCCGTCCGCGGATCTCTCGCAGCTCCCGCTCGACTGGTACGGCGACGATCTCCAGGCCGTCGTGTTCCGGAGCGGATGGGGCCCCGGGTCGACGCTCTTCGCGATGAAGAGCGGTCCGATGGGAGGCCGCTCGGTGTGGGAGCGCGTCCTCGCGAACGACCCCGCGGTGGCGCTCGTCGACATCGGCCACGACCACGCCGACGACAACGGCTTCTACCTGAACGTGGGGGGCAGCTGGCTCGCGCCGGAGGCGGAGGGCTACTACATCGGCCACCCGGAGTCGCCGCTCCCCGCGGCGAACCAGACCATCTACCACAACGCGCTCACCATCGACGGCGTGGGCCAGGCCGGCGAGGGCGTCCGCGCGACCGACAACGGGCCGAGCCTGCCCTGGTACGGCGCGCGCACCGGCTCCATCCCGTTCCACGGCTCGACCAGGAACCACGCGTACGCGGTCGCCGACGGCTCTCGGCTCTACCCGCCCTCGCTCGGGCTCACGCGGTGGGACCGGCACGCGCTCTTCCTCGGCCGGCGCTGGGTGGTGCTGCGCGACGTGGTGCGGGCGAGCGCCGCGCACGACTTCCACTGGCTCGTGCACTTCCTGAACGGCGCGGCGCAGGACGGCACGTGGCTCATGGGCACCGCGGACGGCGGGCGGGCGCTCGGAGTCGCCGTGGTCTCGCCGGCGGCGTGGAACCTCACGGTGACGCAGCAGTCGCCCCGGCAGATCGACGGCCTCAACCCGGCCGGCTCCGTCACCGGGGCGGAGGTCGCGCCGGCGTCGCCGACGCCGAGCGTCACGTTCCTCACCGCGCTCGTGCCGACCACGACGGCGTCCTGGTCGTCGCGCCCGACCGTCGTCCCGCTCGACGCGGCGCAGCCGGAGGCCGGCCTCGTCGTCACCGCCGGCACGCAGGTCGCGACGGCGATCTTCTCGGACGACCCGACGGCCTCGTCGAGCGCGTCGGGCGTCGACCTCGCCGGGCTCGCCGGCGTCCTCGAGGCCGACGGCGCCGCGCCCACGCGCGTCCTCCTCGTCCAGGCGCGGTCGCTGTCGCAGGGCGGCGCGCTCGTCGCGAGCCAGGACGGCACCGCCTCGATCCTCGAGGCGGAGGGGCTCGGGGACGCGGAGCTTCGCCTCACGGGCGACGTGCTCGGGACCGCGAGGGTCCGCGCGCCCAGCGCCACGCGCGTCACGTGGTTCGGGAAGGACGTCCCGTTCGCGCGCGACGGCGACTACGTCGACGTGAACAAGACGGCGACCCCCGCGCCGATCCCGGCGCCGCCGGATCCGACGCCCACGCCCGGGCCCGCGCCGAGCCCGCCGCCGCCGCCCTCACCGGCGTCGCCGGCGTCGCCGGTCACGCCCGCGAGCTGCTCGGCGGGCGTGACGGCCGACCTCCTCGCGCTCATCGCGGCGGTGGCGCTCCTGCGCGGCGCGCATCGGCGCTCGCGCCCGCGGAGCTGAACGGCCCTCGGCGGCCGGGTGCGCGCGCCTCAGGGCGCGTGCGCCTGGTCGCGCGCGGCCTCGTGCGCGTCCCAGCGCCAGCGGAACGCTTCCGGGAGGTCCTCGAACTTCGGGAAGACGTCCTTCTTCGTCACCACCTGGAAGCACTGCATGCACTGGTGGAGGCCGTTGTGGACCTCGCGGACCCACTGGATGTGATGGATGCAGTTGAGCATTCACCTGCGGAATCGTCGCCGCGGCCGCGCCTCGCAACTCCCATGCGGAGCGTGCCTTGCGCGCCGCCGCCGCTCCCCTTACCCCAAAGCCCGCGGAGGGGAAGGGCTCCGATGGCCGCGCGCAAGCAGGAGATCCTCGCCGTCGCCGGGCGCGAGGTCGCCGTCTCGAACCCCGACAAGCTCTATTTCCGCGCTGCGGGCGTGACGAAGCTCGACCTCGTCCGCTACTACCTCGCGGTGGCGGAGGGCGCGCTGCGCGGCGTCCGCGACCGCCCGATGGCGCTGAAGCGCTACGTGGACGGAGCCGAGGGGGAGTTCTTCTTCCAGAAGCGGGCCCCGGCGTCGCGGCCGGCCTGGATCGACGCGGTGGAGCTCCGGTTCCCCTCCGGCCGGACGGCGAACGAGATCGTGGTGCGCGACGCGGCCCAGCTCGCGTGGGTGGTGAACCTCGGCTGCATCGACCTCAACCCGCACCCGGTCCGCGACCGCGACCTCGACCACCCTGACGAGCTCCGCGTCGACCTCGACCCCGTCCCCGGGGTGGCGTGGCCGCAGATCCGCGAGGTGGCGCGCATCGCCGGCGAGGTGCTGCGCGAGCACGGGCTCGTGGGCTGGCCGAAGACGAGCGGTTCCCGCGGCGTCCACGTGTACGCGCGCATCCAGCCGCGCTGGACGTTCTCCGAGGTGCGCGCGGCGGCGCTCGCGCTCGCGCGCGAGGTGGAGCGGCGCGCGCCCGCGCTCGCGACGAGCAAGTGGTGGAAGGAGGAGCGGCACGGCGTCTTCGTGGACTACAACCAGAACGCGAAGGACCGCACCATCGCGTCGGCGTACTCCGTGCGCCCGACCCCGGACGCGCGGGTGTCGGCCCCCGTCTCCTGGGACGAGCTCGCCGCGTGCGACCCCGCGGACTTCACGCTGCGGACCGTGCCGGAGCGCTTCGCGCGGATCGGCGATCCGTCGAGCGGGATCGACGAGGCGGTCGGCTCGCTCGACGCGCTCCTCGAGCTCTCCGCGCGGCAGAGGGCGTCGGGGCTGGCGGACGCCCCGTGGCCGCCGCACTACGAGAAGGGCGCCGACGAGCCGCCGCGGGTGCAGCCGTCGCGGCGGAGGGGCGCCCGGCGCTGAGCGGCGGGGCCGGTCAGCTCCCCGGCAGCGCGTGGACGTGCGGGAAGCAGAGGTCCTTCCAGTCCGCCGGCTTCTTCTTCAGGGACCCGGTGCTCGCCATGAAGCTCGCGTACTTCATCATCCCCTCGGGGACGAGCGTGAAGCGGTAGTCGGGGTTCCCGAGCAGCTCGACGATCTCGTCCTCCGAGAGGTGCTTGTCGCCCGACATCTCGAGGTAGATGCGCGCCGCCTCGCGCCGGCTCGCGCCGATGAAGGCATGCGCCTCCTCGAGCGCGGCGACGAACGCCTCGAAGGTCTTCGGGTTCGCCTTGGCGAACTTCGTCGTGGTGGACGCGATGATGGCCGTCGCCGCCCCGTCCAGCACCTCGTACGAGCTCAGGACACGATGGACGTGCGGGTCCTTGAGCTCGAGGTCCTGGAACGGCGGCGAGGTGAAGTGAGCGTCGATCTCGCTCCTCCCGGAGAGGAGCGCCGTCATCGCGTCGGGGTGGCTGAGCGAGACGGTGAGCGGGTCGAGCTTCGCCGCCTGGCCCGGGCCGAACGCGCGCGCGGCGGCCATCTGGAGCGTGATCGCCTGGATGGACGACTTGATCGCCGGCAGCGCGATCTTGTCCCCCTCGCGGAAGTCGGCGATCGACTTCACGCGCGGATTGCGCGTGTTGAGGTAGAGCGGCATCGCGTCGAGCGCGCCCACCGCCTTCACGTCGCCGTTCGTCTTGTCCCAGAGGAGCAGGAACCAGGGGACGCCGCTCGAGGCGAACTGGACCTGGCCCGCGATCATCGCGCTCTCGGTGAAGCCAGATCCGCCGAACGTCTTCCAGGTCACCTTGAGGTCGCCGAGGCCGCGCGCCTTCGCCTGCTTCTCGACGAGCTTCTCGTGCTCCATGATCAGGTACGGCAGGTAGCCGATGCCGAACTCCTTCGCGACGGTGATCTCCCGGGTCTCCACCAGGGCGGGGCGCGCCCAGGCGGCGAGGAGCGCGGCGGCGGTCGCGGCGGCGGCGCGGGCGAGGTTCGTTCGGGTCGGCATGTATCTTCCTCCAGTGCGGCGGGAGCGACGAAGCCGTTCTCCTCCGGCGCGGGCGCGCCGCTCGGTCATTCCGGCGGCGCCGCGGGCGGCGGCCGCGCGCGCTCGACGGCCCACCGCGCGAGCGCGGCGTAGCGGTACAGCGCGTGGACGAACTTGCCGTAGGGGAGGGTGACGAAGAGCCCGAGGACCACGCCGAGGTGGACGAGGAGCAGGACGCCCATCGCCGCCGTGGCGCGGAAGAAGAGCACGAGGAAGCCGGTGACGGCGGTGAGGAGCAGGAGCGCGAGGAACGCCGCGTCCATGCCGGCGCGCGGGAAGGGCGCCGCGTCGCTGCGCGCCCGCAGGACGAGGAGCCCGATCGAGCCCGCGACGAGCCCGGCGCCGCCGGTCGAGCCGAGCAGCACCGGCGCGCTCCACCACGGGTGCGGGGCGCGGTGGCCGAGCGCGTCGAGGACGGCGGCCGTGCAGGTCGCCGCGAAGCACAGCAGGAAGCCGTAGAAGACGACGTGGTGCCAGCGGCGCCGCGCGGCGGACGGCCGCTCCCCCGGGTACGTGCAGCCTCCGCCGCCGCCGTCGAGGTACCGCAGCGTCGCGGAATCCGCCGCCGCACGTCGGTGCGCCGCCGCCGGGACGGCCTCGCCCGGATCCCCCGCCTCGCGCCGGAAGCTGCGGTACGCCATCGCCATCGCCAGGCCGGCCCAGAGGAAGGCGGCGCCGAACACGGCGACGAGGACGTCGTGCGGGACCACCTCGTAGAACGCGCCGGCCCCCGCGTGCGGGCGGAGCGCCGACGGCCCGGCGAGCAAGGCGCCCGCCGCGGCGAGGGCGACGGCGGAGACCCCGGCGGCGGCGAGGCTCGCGCCCCCGCTCCGCGCGAGCAGGGGCGCCAGGAAGCGGGGCCAGGCGTGGCGCGCCCAGGTGTCGCGGCGCAGCTCGTCGAAGACCCGCGGCACGTTCACGCCGAACTCGTGCGGCGGCGCGTACTGGCAGTGGTGGAAGCAGGCCCCGCAGCCGTGGCAGAGGTTTGCGAGGTAGCGGAGGTCGCGCTCCGGAAACGCGACGCGGAGCTCCATGGCGGGGAACACGGCGCAGTGCCCCTCGCAGTAGCGGCACGCGTTGCAGATGCGCATGAGCCGCGCCGCCTCCTGCACCGGATCAGCGAGCGCCATGGCCGACGGCCTCCCTCGCCCGGACAGGCGCCGCGGTGGGGCGTGCGGCGAGCGCCGCCGCCTCGCGCCCCGCGATCCGCCCGAACACCGTGCCGATCGCCATGCCGAGGCCGGCGAGATAGCCCTGGCCGAGGACGTTCCCCGCCATGATCTCGCCCGCCGCGAACAGGTTCGCCGAGGGCGATCCGTCCGCGAGGAGCACCCGGGCGCGCTCGTCGACGGCCACGCCGAGGTACGTGAACGTGATGCCGGGCCTGAGCGCGTACGCGTGATACGGCGGCCGGTCCAGCGCCACGGCCCAGTGGCTCTTCGGCGGGTCGAGCCCCTCGGTGCGGCAGCCGTCGAGCGCCGCGGGGTCGAAGGCGCCGTGCCGAACCGCGGCGTTGAAGCGCACGACCGTCGCCTCGAGCGCGCCCGGATCGAGCCCGAGCGCGGCCGCGAGCTCGCGGATCGACCCCGCCACCACGGGAGGGAACACCGTCGGCATGAACCGGCCGAGCGGCTTCGCGTCGATGATCGCGTAGGCGAGCTGCCCCGGCTGCTGCGCGACGAGCCGGCCCCAGATGGCGTAGCGCTTGGGCCAGAAGTCCTCGCCCTCGTCGTAGAAGCGGACGGCGTCGCGGTTCACG
>DASSQM010000529.1:0-5098 GCA_035702465.1 Anaeromyxobacter sp.
CCCCGAGCTGCCGCGCGCCCGCGCCCGCCGCTACCAGGACGCGCTCGGGCTCTCCGCGTACGACGCGGGGCTCCTCGTGGCCGAGCGGCCGGTGGCGGAGTTCTTCGACGCCGCGCTCGCGGCGTACGGCAAGGGCCCGGAGGCGGCCAAGAAGGTCGCGAACTGGATGAACGGGGAGGTGGCGCGCCTCGCGCACGAGCGCGGCGAGGGCCCCGCCGCCTGGAAGCTCACGCCCGCGAAGCTCGCCGCCGTGCTCCGGCTCGTCGACGCGGGCACGATCGGCGGGCCCGGCGCGAAGCAGGTGGTCGAGGAGGTCTTCGCGGCGGGCGCCGAGCCCGAGGAGATCGTGCGCGCGCGCGGGCTCGCGCAGGTGTCCGACGCGGGCGCGATCGAGGGCGCCGTGGACCGCGTGCTCGCCGCGAGCGCGGCGGAGGTGGAGCGCTACCGCGCAGGGAACAAGAAGCTCCTCGGCTTCTTCGTCGGGCAGGTGATGAAGGAGATGAAGGGGAAGGGGAACCCGGCGGTGGTGAACGCGCTCGTGAAGAAGAAGCTCGGGGACTGAAGGCGGGCGCGGGCACGGGAAGAGCTCGAATGGCGAGGTGGTCAGGCTGGGGCGCGGGCCCCGCGGGCGCCGGATCGACGGGAGGCCCGAGCCGCGCCTTCCTGGGCGCGGTGCTCGTCGGCTGCGTCGGCGTGACGGTCGTGTTCCTCACGGACGGCCGCTACGGCCCCGCGGCCGTCTCGGCGCTCGCGGCCGTCTACTTCGGCCTGCGGCTCTTCGGCGGGCTCGGGAGGTAGCGATGGCGCGCGAGCCGCTCCGTCCGGTGCTGTACGACGCGGCGCGCGACCTCGTGCGGCTGCTCGACCAGCGCAGGCTGCCCGCGGAGGAGGTCTGGCTCGAGCTCGACGGCCCCGACGCGGTCGCGCAGGCGATCCGGGACCTCGCCGTGCGCGGCGCGCCCGCCATCGGGGTCGCGGCGGCGTACGGCCTCGCCGTCGCGGCGCGGCGCGGCGCGGGCCCGGCGGAGCTCCGCAGGGCGGCGGACCGCCTCGGCCGCGCGCGTCCGACGGCCGTGAACCTCGCCTGGGCGGTGCGGCGGATGTCGCGGCGGATCGAGGCCGCTGCCGACGCCGACGCGCTCCTCGCCGAGGCCCACGCCATCCGCGACGAGGACGAGGCGTCCTGCCGGCGCATCGGCGCGCTCGGCGCGCCGCTCCTGCCGCCCCAGGCCCGCGTGCTCACGCACTGCAACGCCGGCGCGCTCGCGACCGCCGGCTACGGCACCGCGCTCGGCATCGTGCGCGCCGCCGTGGAGTCCGGGAACGCGCTCTCGGTGTTCGCGGACGAGACACGCCCGTTCCTCCAGGGCGCGCGGCTCACGGCCTGGGAGCTCCAGCGGGACGGCATCCCGGTGACGCTCCTCACGGACGGCATGGCGGGCTGGCTCATGGCGCGCGGCGAGATCGGCTGCGTGGTGGTCGGCGCCGATCGCATCGCCGCGAACGGCGACGTCGCGAACAAGATCGGCACCTACGCCCTCGCGGTGCTCGCGGCGCACCACCACCTGCCGTTCTACGTCGCGGCGCCGTGGAGCACGGTCGATCTCGAGACGCCCACCGGCGCGGACATCCCCATCGAGGAGCGCGTCGGCGACGAGGTGCTCCTCGTCGCCGGCCAGCGCATCGCCCCCGCCGGCGTGCCCGCCCGATATCCCGCGTTCGACGTGACGCCGGAGGCGCTCGTCACCGCCGTCGTGACGGAGCGCGGCGTGGTTCGCCGGCCGTACGCGGAGGGGCTGCGCGCCCTCGCGGGCGGAGCTTGACCTACATTCTCGCCGCGCCCGGCCGCCGTCTATCATCGCGGCCGATGGGCGAGCTCGGCTCCACGCGCGTCTTCGGCCAGCACGGCTCCGGCGGCGTCGTCACCATCGGCCTCAAGCGCCGGCCGATGGGCGACCTCTACCACTGGCTCGTGACCGGCTCGTGGACGCGCCTCGTCGTCCTGCTCGCCATCGTCCACTTCGCCACGCAGGGGCTGTTCGGCCTCGCGCGCGCGCTCGTCGCGGTCCGCGGCGTCCCGGGCGGCGCGGTGTTCCCGGCGCTGCTCGGCGCGCTCCCGGCGCCGGCGGCCGAGGCGGCCTCGCCGTTCTCCGCGCGCGCGATCGCGGCCGCGGCGGTCGGCGCGGTGCACGGGTTCGTCACCTGGGCCGAGCTCGTCATCGGCGCCGGCGTCGTCCTCGCGAAGTTCTCGCTCGTGCGCGCGCGCGTGCTCTTCTCCCACGTCGCCGTGGTGGCGCCGCACGAGGGCGGGCAGGCGCTCATGTTCCGCATGGCCAACGAGCGCACGAGCCACATCGTCGACGCGAAGGTCTCCGTCATGCTCGTGCGGAACGAGGTGGTCGAGGGCGAGCTGGTCCGCAAGGCGCACGACCTCGACCTCGCGCGGCGCGGCTCCGCCCTGTTCTCCCACGCCTGGACGGCCATCCACCCGGTGACGCGCGCGAGCCCGCTCTTCGGCGAGAGCGCCGCGTCGCTCGAGGGAGCCGAGGCCGAGGTCATCGTGAACCTCTCCGGGTTCGACGAGGGCCTCGTGAAGACGGTGCACGCGCGCCACGTGTACCCGGCCTCGCGCCTGCGCTGGAACTCGCGCTTCCGCGAGATCGTGAAGGTGCTCCCGGACGGGAGGCACGCGGTCGACTACCGCAGGTTCCACAAGGTCACCCCGGTCGGCGAGCCGCAGACCCCGCCGGAGCGGACGCCGGCGCGCAGGGCCCGCTGAGGCTCGGCGGAAAGTCCACGGCCAGCGGCGGCGCCCGGGGTTACCATCCGGGCATGGCCTCCCGGATCTGCGCCGCCTGCGGCCGGACCCTCGGCACGAACGCCGACTGCCTCTCGTGCCGCGACGCCGCCGCGAGCGAGCTCGCCCGCGAGGCCGCCGACGTGACGCCGGACTCGGTCGGCGGCCACGCGCAGTCGGCCCGGCGGTTCCTCTCGAAGCCGCCCTGGTGGGCGAAGCGCACGCCGGTCGGCCTGCGCGCGAAGCTCAGGCTCCTCTGGATGGTGCTCCGCGACTACGCGAACGGGACGTACCGCGCCGTGCCCTGGAGGTCCATCGCCGCCATCGCGGCCGCCGTCGTCTACGTCGTGTCCCCGGTCGACCTCGTCCCGGACTTCCTCTTCCCCATCGGCTTCACGGACGACCTGCTCGTCGTCGCGCTCACCTGGGGGCTCGTGAAGCGCGAGCTGCGCGCGTACTGCGAGTGGAAGGGGCTGTCGCCCGCGCACTTCGGGCTCTAGGCCCGGCCGCGCATCGCACGCGCGAGCGCGAGCACCTCGCGGCGCGCCTCGTCGTGCGTCGCGGCGCGCCACGGGCGGCCGTGGCCCGGGAACACCCACCGGAACCGGAGCGCGCCGAGCTTCTCCATGGACGCGGTCTGGGCGTCCCAGTCCCACCAGCACACCGCGCGCGACGCGCCGAGGCGGCCCTCCGCGTCGCCCCAGAGGTGATCGCCCGTGAACAGGTACTCGTCGCCCACGTGCAGGGCCATCGACCCCGCGGTGTGGCCGGGGACCGGGAGCGCCGCGACCCCGTCCGCCAGCGGCACGGGGGCGTCGCCCTCGACGATCCGCTCGACGCCCCGCGTCCGCCCGGAGACGTCGCGGGCGTGGAGCACGCGCGCGCAGCCGAGCGCCTCCGCCCACCGCGCGTGGTCCGCGACGTCGTCGCGGTGCGTGAGGAACATGAGGCGCGCGCCGCCGAGGGCGCGGATCCGCGCCGCGAGCGGGGCGGCGAACCGCGGCGAGTCGACGAGCACGTTGCCGCCCGGGCGCAGCACGAGCCAGGAGGCCGCGCCGAACGACGACTCCGCGGCGTATCCGCAGTCGAGCACGCCCGGCGCCGCCTCGACGGGGAAGGCACGGGCAGCCTCGGCCGCCCCCTCCTTGCTCGACGAGCCGATGGCCGCGACCGGGCAGGCCACGAGCGCCATCATGGCGCGGCGCCGCTCCTCGCCGGGGGCCGGCTGGCGGGACACGAACGCGACGTCGTCCTCGCCGCCCCCGAACGTCGCCGGCGCGAGCCGCCGGCAGGTGTCGCAGGCGATGCAGGAGTCGTCGACGAAAACGTCGCCGGGCGCGTTCGCCGCGGAGCGTCGGTCGATGCGGGCCACCGACCCGAGATAAGCTGGGCAGGAGGGCGCGGCACGGGGCCGCAGCCGCGGAAGCCCCGGGAATCCTTGACAGGACGGCGGCGCCGATCGTATATGACCGCCCTTCCGGAGGCCCGGACGGCGCGCTCTTTCGAAGGCGTGCCCCGGCGAAAACCTCCCCAGATTCCGAGGAGAAGGCGATGTACGCGGTGATCCGGACCGGCGGGAAGCAGTACCGCGTCGCCAAGGGCGACCGGCTGAGGATCGAGAAGCTCGCGGGCGACGTCGGCGGCAAGGTGTCGTTCGAGGTGCTGCTCGTCGGCGGCGACGGCGCGCCGAAGGTCGGCACGCCGCTCGTGAACGGCGCGGCCGTCGAGGCCGAGATCGTCGCGAGCGCCAAGCACAAGAAGGTCGTCCACTTCCGCAAGAAGAAGGAAGGCTGGACGAAGAAGCGCGGCCACCGGCAGCCGTACACCGAGATCCTGATCACGGACGTCCGCGCGTAGCGGCGGGAGCAGGCACCATGGCTCACAAGAAGGGGCAGGGCTCTTCGCGGAACGGGCGCGACTCTCCCGGTCAGCGGCGGGGCGTCAAGGTCTACGGCTCGGAGAAGGTGGCGGCGGGGAACATCCTCGTGCGCCAGGTCGGGACGCTCATCCACCCCGGCCCGAACGTGGGGATGGGGAAGGACTTCACGCTCTTCGCGCTCATCGACGGGAAGGTGAAGTACACGCGCACCCGCGGCGATCGCCGGGTGGTGTCGATCGTCCCCGAGGCCTAGCGGCCGAAGCGACGACGGAGGTTCTGAGCGCCGCGGGCCGGAAGGTTCGCGGCGCTTCGGTTTTCCAGATGAAGTTCGTCGACGAGGTCCGGATCCAGGTGAAGGCCGGCGACGGCGGCAAGGGCGCCGTCGCCTGGCGACGCGAGAAGTACGTCCCGCGCGGCGGCCC
>DASSQM010000530.1:0-3081 GCA_035702465.1 Anaeromyxobacter sp.
TCGGGGTCCCGCCCGAGATGGCGGCCTGCGCGGAGGAGGCGGCGGTGCCGGTGCTGCAGACCACGCACCTCTCCTCCACCTTCATCGAGAGCGTCCAGAACTACCTCGAGGAGATCCTGGCCGCGCAGGCCTCGATGCACGGGGTGCTGCTCGACGTCTTCGGCGTCGGCATCCTGCTGCTCGGCAAGAGCGGGATCGGCAAGAGCGAGATCGCGCTCGACCTCGTCATGCGCGGCCACCGGCTGGTCGCAGACGACATCGTCGACGTGAAGCGGATGGCGCCGGAGAGCGTCTACGGCACCGGCTCCGAGATCATCAAGCACCACATGGAGGTGCGCGGGCTCGGCATCATCAACATCAAGGACCTGTTCGGCGTCGCCGCGATCCGCGAGCGCAAGAAGATCGAGATCGTGCTCGAGCTCGTGGAGTGGGATCCGAACGTCGAGTACGACCGGCTCGGGGTCGAGGAGAAGAAGTTCCGCATCCTCGACGTGGAGATCCCGATGCTCGTGGTGCCGGTCCGGCCGGGCCGCAACATGACCACCATCGTCGAGGTGGCGGCGCGCAACCACCTCCTCAAGCTCCAGGGGCACCACTCCGCGAAGGAGTTCCAGGAGCGGCTCAACCGCGCCATCGCGCTCGCGCCGGGAGCCCGGGTGGGAGAGATGGACGTCGAATGACGGTGCCGCGGATTCCCTCCGGGCCCTCCGGTCCGCAGGTGGTGATCCTCACCGGAGTGTCGGGATCGGGGAAGACGACGGCGCTCCGCGCGCTCGAGGACGCGGGCTTCTACTGCGTCGACAACCTGCCCATCGTCTTCCTGGAGAAGCTCCTCGAGCTCTCCGGCCACACCGCGGGCGAGATCTCGCGCATCGCGCTCGTGGTGGACGCGCGCGAGCCGCGCTTCCTCGCCGACGCCCCGCAGGCGATCGAGGAGGTGCGCAGGAAGGGCGCCGACGTCCAGGTCCTCTTCTTCGACGCCTCGGACGACTCGCTCGTGCGCCGCTACTCGGAGACCCGCCGGCGCCATCCGCTCGCGGGGGAGACCGGGACCGTCCCCGACGGCATCGCGGCCGAGCGCCGCGCCCTCGCCGACCTCGAGGGCCTCGCCGACGAGGTCATCGACACCACCTCGCTCAACGTCCACGAGCTGAAGCGGCTCGTCACGCGGCGGTTCGCCGCGGGCGAGGGCGCCCGCCTCGGCGTGACCGTCGTCTCCTTCGGGTTTCGCTTCGGCATCCCCGCCCACGCGGACATGGTCTTCGACGTCCGCTTCCTGCCGAACCCGTTCTTCATCCCGGAGCTGAAGCCGCACCCCGGGACGGATCCGCGCGTGGCCGGGTTCGTCCTCGGCCAGCCGGACGCCAGGGCTTTCCTGGACCGCCTGGGGGACCTCCTCGGCTTCCTCCTGCCCAGGTACCGGACGGAGGGGAAGAGCTACCTCACGGTCGCCGTCGGCTGCACCGGCGGCAAGCACCGCTCCGTCGCGCTCGCCGCGGCGCTCGCCGAGCGGCTCGAGGCGTCCGGGCAGCCCGTGCGCCTCTGGCACCGCGACGTCGACAAGGAATAGCTCGACGGCGGCCGAGGATCGAAGGCGGACAGGCCCTCTGGCCTCCCGCCGCGCGCGCGGCTATGGTACGCGCGCGCCGGCCCCGGGGGGCCGCGGGGGATGGGCGATCGAGCATGGTCGGACTCGTCGTAGCCACGCATGGACGCCTGGCGGAGGAGCTGCTCCGGACCGCCGAGGGCATCGTCGGCCCGCTCGCGCAGTGCGAGGCCGTCACCGTGGGCGGGAGCTCCTCCTCGATGGACGACGCCCGGACGCGCCTGGGCGAGGCCGTGAAGCGCGTCGACACAGGGGACGGCGTCCTCGTGCTCACCGACATGTTCGGAGGCTCGCCCGCGAACCTCGCCCTCACCTTCCTCGACGACAAGCTCGAGGTGGTGACCGGGGTCAACCTCCCGATGATCCTGAAGCTCGCCACCGCGCGCGCCGGCGACCTGGGGCTGCGCGCGGCCGCCGAGCTCGTCACCGGGTACGGCCAGAAGAACATCACCCTCGCCTCGGAGCTCCTGCGCGGCCGCGTGCAGAAGGGGCGGCAGTGACCCCCCGGTGAATCGCCGCGCGCGCCGCTCCGTCCCTCTCCCGTGATCGCCCTCGTCCGCGTCGACAACCGGCTCCTGCACGGGCAGATCCTGGAGACCTGGATCCCCAAGCTGGGCATCCAGGAGGTGGTGGTCGCGGACGACGAGGCGGCCGGGAGCGAGCTCGCGCGCGCGGCCATGACCCTGTGCGTCCCGCCGGAGCTGCCCGCGCGCATCGTGCCGCTGCGGGAGGCGCCCTGGACGGCGCTCGCGCAGAAGAAGGCGCCGGTGCTCGTGCTCGTCCGCGACGTCTCCGCGCTCGCGGCGGCGCGGGCGTCCGGGCTCTCGCCGGACCTCGCTCCCCGCGTGAACGTGGGGAACGTGCACTTCGGTCCCGGGCGGAAGGCCGTGACCCCCTCGGTGTTCCTCTCCGCGGCCGAGCTCGAGACGCTGCGCGTTCTCGCCGCGGCGGGCTTCGCGATCGAGGCGCGGGCGATCCCTTCCGAGCCCCCCGCCGGGATGGAGGACATGGAACGCCGGTACGCCGGCGCCTCCTTCGGTTAGACTCTTTTTGCTTTGGGCTACCTCGTCCTGGCTCTCGTGGCCGGCCTGGCCGCCGTCGAACGCAAGGGCTTTCTGCAGGCCATGCTCTCGCGCCCGATCGCGCTCGCGCCGCTGGCCGGGTGGGCGCTGGGCGACCTCGAGGGCGGGCTCCTCGTCGCGGCGCCGCTCGAGCTCCTGTGGCTCGGCGCCGTGAACCTCGGCGCCGCCCTGCCGGTGAACGAGGCGCTCGGCACCGCCGCGATCGTGGGCGGCTCCGTCCTCGCCGGGCGCGCGCTCGGCGACGGCGCGTCGCCGGAGATCGCGATCCTCGCCGTGCTCCTGTGCGCGCCGGTGGCGCTCCTCGGGAGGCGCGCAGAGCGGCTCGTGGAGCTCTGGAACGAGCGGCTCGCCGTGCGGGCGGAGGCGGAGCTGGCGGTCCACCACCCGCGCGCC
>DASSQM010000531.1:0-5339 GCA_035702465.1 Anaeromyxobacter sp.
GATCTGGAGCCCCACGCAGATCCCGAGGACCGGCGTGCCGCTCCGGATCGTCTCGAGGAGCGCCTCGGCGACGCCGCTCCGCCGCATGGCGTCCGCGCACTCGGGCATGGAGCCCTGCCCCGGGACGACCACCTGGTCGGCCCGGCGGACGAGGTCGGGATCGTGGGTGACCGCCACGTCGGCGCCGACCTTGCGCAGCGCGTTCTCGACCGAGCGCAGGTTCCCGGCGCCGTAGTCGACCAGCGCGATCATCTCAGAGGACCCCCTTCGTCGAGGGGAGCGCGTCGCCGCCCTCGCGCGCCGTCGCCGCGCGGAGCGCCCGCGCGGTGGCCTTGAAGATGGCCTCCACCACGTGGTGCAGGTTCCGCCCGTAGCGCACGTTCACGTGCACGGTGATGCGGGCGTGGTTCACGAGCGCCTGCAGGAAGTCCTGGGTGAGGTCGACGTCGAAGGTGCCGATGAACTTCTTCCCGGAGGGGAGCTTCGCGTTGAACGTGAGGTGCGGCCGGCCGGACAGGTCCACCACCGCCTCGACGAGCGCCTCGTCGAGCGGCACGACGGCGTGGCCGTAGCGGGCGAGGCCGGCCTTGTCCGCGATCGCCTGCCGGAGCGCCTCGCCGATGCCGATGCCGACGTCCTCCACGGTGTGGTGCGCGTCCACCTCGAGATCGCCCTTCGCCTTCACCCGGAGCGCGAGCCCGCCGTGGCGGGAGACCTGCTCGAGCATGTGGTCGAAGAACGGGATGCCCGTGGCGATCCTCGCCTCGCCCGGGGCGAGGCGGAGGTCCACGTCGATGGACGTCTCCTTCGTCCTGCGCGCGACCTTGCCGCGTCGGGCCGCTCCGTCGTTCCTCATCGCCGGCGCCTCCTCGGCGCGGGCCTGCGCGCCGCCCTCCGGACTCGCTTCGTCGCCTTGGCCTTCGCGATGCGCACCGCGACCGCCCGCCAGTGCCCCTCGAGGCCCTCGGCCCTGGCGAGCGCCTCGACCGCGGGCGCCATCGACGCGAGCGCGCGCGGCGACACGTCGAGCACGCTCATGCGACGCCGGAACGTCGCGACCGAGAGCGGCGACGCGAAGCGCGCGGTCCCCGCCGTCGGGAGGACGTGCGACGGGCCGGCGAGGTAGTCGCCCACCGCCTCGGGCGTCGAGCTGCCCACGAACACCGCGCCGGCGCGCGAGATGCGCTTCACGAGCGACGCCGCGTTCCGCACGTGGAGCGCGAGGTGCTCGGGCGCGAACCGGTCGGCGAGCGCCACCGCCTCGGCCATGCCCCTCGCCACGACGGCGGCGCCGCGGTCGGCGAGCGACGCCGCCGCGATCTCGCGCCGCGGCAGCTCCGCGAGCTGGCGCTCCACCTCGGCGAGCGCCGCGTCCGCGAGCGGCGCCGACGTCGTCACGAGCACCGCCACCGCGCGCGGATCGTGCTCCGCCTGCGCGATGAGGTCGCTCGCCACCTCGACCGCGTCGGCGCCGCCGTCCGCGACGACGAGGATCTCGCTCGGCCCCGCGTGCATGTCGATGTCGACCTGGCCGAAGACGAGCCGCTTCGCGGCGGCGACGTACGCGTTCCCCGGTCCGCAGATCTTGTCCACCGCGGGGATCGTGGCCGTCCCGTACGCCAGCGCCGCGACGGCCTGCGCACCGCCCACGCGGAAGAGGCGCGCGACGCCGGAGACGTGGCACGCCGCGAGCGTCCAGTCGTCCATCTCTCCCGTGCCGTTCACGCCCGGTGAGCAGGCGACGATCTCCGGGACCCCGGCCACCCTGGCCGGGATCGCGGTCATGAGCACCGACGACGGGTAGCGGGCCCGGCCTCCGGGCACGTAGAGCCCGACGCGCGCGAGCGGCCGCACCACCTGCGCGAGCGTCGCGCCGGAGGCGTCCCGCCGCGCGGGGACCTCGGCGTCGCGCTCGCGGCGGTGGAAGTCCGCGATGCGCCGGGCGGCGAGCGCGAGCGCCCTGCGGCCCTCGGCCGGCAGCCGGCCGTACGCGGCCTTCATCGCCGCGGGGGAGAGCGCGAGGCGCTCGGCGGCCCCGGGGTCCCAGCGGTCGAAGCGCCGGGTGTACTCGAGGAGGGCCTCGTCGCCGCGCGCGCGGACGTCGGCGACCACCCGCGCCGCCGCCTCCCGGACGGACGCCTCGTCCTCCTCGCCGCCGCGGGCGCAGACCTTCGCCCATGCGGCGGGAAACGCGGGATCGCGGGTGTCGAGCTTCAGCACGGCGGGCCTCTCGCGGAGCCCGGATTTATAGTCCAGACGCCCCATCAAGGCGAGCCTGGGGTGCCTCGCCCCGTTTGCTACATTCGCCGCCCGTCGCGCAGGAGGGGAGGCCCCGCCGCATGGACCCGCGCACCGACCTCTGGATGCAGAACCTCATCGACGAGCGCGACGGCGCGGCGCTCTACGAAGGGCTCGCGCAGCACGAGAAGGACGCGGGGAAGGCGGCGAGCCTGCGGGAGATCGCCCTGGCGGAGCGGCGCCACGCCGACATCTGGCAGAAGAAGCTCGAGCGCGAGGGCGTGGCCATCCCGCCCGATCGGCCGTCGTCGCGCGTGCGCGTCCTCGTCTGGCTGGCGCGCCGGCTCGGCACCGCGGCCGTCGTGCCCATGGTGCTCGAGGCGGAGGCGACCGACGCGGAGAAGTACGACGCGCAGGGCGGCGAGGCCATCGCCATCGCGGACGAGGAGCGCGAGCACCGCCGCGCGCTCGTGGGCCTCTCGCGCGGCGAGCCGACGGAGGCGCGCGAGCTCATCGCCGCGCGCGAGCGCTGGCACCGCTCCTCCAAGGCGACGGGGTCCATCCGCGCCGCCATCTTCGGCATGAACGACGGCCTCATCTCGAACCTGTCGCTCATCGCCGGCGTGGCGGGCGCCGGCGCCGAGCCGCGCATGGTCGTCGTCACCGGCGTCGCGGGCCTCCTCGCCGGCGCGTTCTCGATGGCGGCGGGCGAGTACACCTCGGTCGCGAGCCAGCGCGACCTCCTCAAGCGCCAGGTCGCCATGGAGAAGCGCGAGATCGCCGAGGCGCCGGAGGAGGAGGCCGCGGAGCTCGCGCTCATCTTCAAGCAGAAGGGGCTCTCCACGGAGCAGGCGAGCCGCACCGCCGCCGAGATCCTGAAGAACCCGGACAGCGCGCTCGACACGCTCGTCCGCGAGGAGCTGGGGCTCGATCCGCAGGAGCTCGGCTCGCCGATGCACGCGGCGGTGTCGTCGTTCGGCATGTTCTCCGTCGGCGCGCTCGTGCCCATCCTGCCGTTCCTCGCGACGCACGGGTCCTCCGCGGTGGCCATCGCGGCCGGGCTCTGCTTCGTCGTGCTCGCCGGGGTCGGCGGGCTCGTCGGCTTCCTCTCCGGAACGAGCGTCGTCACGTCGGCGGCGCGCATGGCCGGGCTCGCCGCGCTCGCGGCCGGGGTGACCTACGGCGTCGGCCGCATCTTCGGCGCGGCCGTGAGCTGACCTCCGTGGGCATGCTCTCCGCCGCCGTGGCGCGCGCCCTCCTCGCCGGCTTCCGCGGCGTCGGGCTCGACGCCGAGGCGATCCGCGAGCGGGCCGGCATCGAGAAGGCGGCGCTCGAGCCGGTCGACGGCGTCCTCCCCGCCGAGGCGTTCGGCGCGCTCTGGCAGGAGGCGTTCCGGCGGGCGCCGCGCGAGGAGCTCCCCACGGAGGTCGCCCTCGCCGTGCCGTTCGGCGCGTTCGGGCCGCTCGACTACCTCGCCGCGAGCTCGGAGGACGTGGCCGCCGCGTTCCACTCGCTCGCCGCCTGGTTCCGCACCATCGCCTCCGGCATCTCGCTCGAGGTGGAGCGCACGGCGGACGGCGGCGAGGTCCGCGTGGTGTGCTCGCCGCAGGGGCCGCCGCCCGGGCGCCCGCGCGAGGTGAGCGACGAGTTCACCGTCGCGGTGACGATCGGCCGGTTCCGGTCGCGCCCGATGTCGCAACCGTTCGAGGTCTCGGAGGTCCGGCTCACGCGGCCGGCGCCGCCGCGCCCGACGCGCCACGAGGCGCTCCTCGGCGCGCCGGTCGTCTTCGGGTGCGCCGTCGGTGCGCTGCGCGTCCCGAAGGACACGTGGGAGGCGAAGCTCCCCGGCGCGGATCCCATGCTCCAGGAGACCTTGCGGGCGCTCGCGGAGCGGCTCGAGCTCGGCGCCTCCACGAGCGACCTCGAGCAGGCGGTGCGCGCGCGGCTCCGGTCGCTCCTGCCCGAGGGCGGCGGCGACGCGCCCGCGGTCGCGCGCTCCCTGGGCATGTCGACGCGGACGCTGCACCGGCGGCTCCGCGCGGCGGGGCGCTCCTTCGGCGAGGTGGTGGACCTCTTCCGCGAGTCCGAGGCGGAGCGCCTCCTCGCGTCGCGCGCCGCGAGCCTCTCGGAGGTCGCCTACCGCCTCGGCTTCTCCGACCACAGCGCGTTCACGCGCGCATTCCGGCGGTGGAAGGGAGCGCCTCCGTCGGCGTGGCTCGGGACGCGCCGAGCGCCCGGGCAGCCTCGCGCACGCGCCGGAACGTCGCGGGGCCGGTCGCGGCCACGGCCGTCATGAGCCCGGACATGGCCGCGCCGCAGACGCCGAGCATGAGCCCGTCCGCGCCCGTGAGGTAGAGGCCGCGCACGGGCGTGCGCGCCTGGAGGAACGGCATGTCGAGCCGCTCCGGCCCGAACGGGATGCCGTAGATCTCGCCGCCCGGGTGCCCGGTGAACCGCTCGGTGGAGAGCGGCGTCGAGAGCTCGCGATACGCGACGAGGGACTCGAGCCCGGGGAGCCGCCGCTCGACGAGGTCGAGGAGCGCGTCGGCGATCCGCTCCTTGAGGGCGTCGTACTCGGCGCCGCGCTTCTTCCAGGCCGTGCCGGCCCAGCGCTGGAAATCCGCCGCGTCCACCGCGGTCACGACCTCCGCCGTGTGCGCCCGCGCGTGCGGATCCTTCATCGACGGGAAGGAGAGGTACACGTGGGAGATCTTCCCGGCGGTCACCTCGCCGCGCCGCCGCCACAGCGCGTCCTGATCGAGCTCGTCGTGGATCCAGAAGTTCTCGCCGCGCACGCCGAGCCGCTCGGGCGACGCCGAGAGCCCGAGGTAGAGGGAGACGTGGGCCATGCCGCGCTCCGCGCGCTCGAGCGCCGGCCGGAACGCGATCGGGACCTCCGGCGGAAGGAGCCGGAGGAACGTCGCGCGGGCGCCGGCGTCGGAGATCACGATCGGCGCCGCGAGCTCCTCGCCGCTGGCGAGGCGGACGCCGACCGCGCGGCCGTCGCGCACCAGGATGGACGCGACCTCGGAGCGCACGCGCACCTCGCCGCCGGCCTCTCGCACGACGCGCTCCGCGCCGTCGGCGATGACCCGCGCGCC
>DASSQM010000532.1:0-4050 GCA_035702465.1 Anaeromyxobacter sp.
TCCGCCGCGAGCGTGGGGACCGCGGTGTTCATCTCCGGGATGCTGGCGGTGCTGGAGGTGTCGCTCTCCTTCGACAACGCCGTGGTGAACGCCTCGGTGATGAAGGACATGACGGCGACCTGGCGCCACCGCTTCCTCACCTGGGGCATGGCGATCGCCGTGTTCGGGATGCGCTTCGTGTTCCCGGTCCTGGTGGTGAGCGTCGTCGCGAAGATCGGTCCCATCGAGACGGTGCGGCTCGCCGCGCTCGAGCCCGCCCGCTACGCCGAGCTGCTCGCGAGCGCGCACGTGGCGCTCGGCGCGTTCGGCGGAGCGTTCCTCGGGATGGTGTGCCTCAAGTACTTCTTCGACACGGAGAAGGACGTGCACTGGATCCGCTTCGTCGAGATCCAGCTCGTCCGGCTGGGGAAGTTCGAGGCCGTCGAGCTCGGCCTCATGATGGTGTTCCTCTACCTCTTCTCCATCGCGCTCCCGCCGGCGGAGGGGCACGAGTTCCTCGTGGCCGGGATCTTCGGGCTCATCACGTTCATCGGCGTCGACGCGGTGGGCGACCTCATGAAGCCGGAGGAAGGCCAGACCGTCGACCTGCACAAGGCAGGGATGGCCGGGTTCCTCTACCTGAACGTGCTCGACGCGAGCTTCAGCTTCGACGGCGTCATCGGCGCATTCGCGCTCACGAACGAGCTCTTCGTCATCGCGCTCGGCCTCGGGATCGGCGCGATGTTCGTGCGGAGCCTCACCATCCTCCTCGTCGATCGCGGCACGCTCGAGTCGTACGCGTACCTCGAGCACGGCGCGTTCTACGCCGTGGGAGCGCTCGCGCTGTTCATGCTCGTCGGCACGATGGTGGAGGTCCCGCAGGTGGTGACCGGGCTGGTCGGCGCGCTCTTCATCGGGCTCGCGTTCTGGTCGTCCGTGCGCGAGGTGCGCCGGCGCGTCGCCCATCCCGCGTCCCACGCGCCCGGCGTCCCGGTGGGGCGCGGCTCGCACGGAAGGTGAAGCGCGCGCTCGAGGCGGCCGCGCGGTCTCGGGGAGCGCGGCACCGGCAATAAGAAGAGGCCCGTCGTGCGGGCCCCTTCGATTCGGTGTGGCTTGGCGCCCGCTTCTGGTTCGGGCGTATTCCGGCGGGTTAGGCCGGGCGAGACTGCGAGTCTGTCATGTACGACGACGGCTCTGCTATCTCAGCCTCCTTGGTCGTTGCTCCTCGTGCTGCAAGAGGATCCTAGCGCGTTCCGCCGACGTTCGCAGGCGCGAACGTGGGGCTTCGCGCCGCGGGCAGGCGGCCGCACGCTGTCGCGACGGGCGCTTGCGCGACGCCCCGCTGGGGGGCGCCCGGAGGAGCCACATGCTGGCGGGACACGCGCCGCCGAACGCCGTGCCGTGCTCGTGGGCTACCGGGAGGCCGCTCGCCCTCGCCCGTCGGCGCGCCGCCGGCTCGGACGGCGCCCTCTCCGTACCTCCGTGAAGGGCGCGTGCGGCCGTGGCGCGGTGTGCGCGCGGGTCACGGCCGAGGGCGCGACGTCCGCGGGAACGCCGGCGAGGCGCCGGAGGTTTCGCGGCGTGGGAGGCGTGCGGCGCGCCGCGGTACGGATCTGGCAGACCTGCGTGGCTCCGGAGGACGCCACATGCTCGCGCCCCTTCTCCTCGCCGTCACCCTCGGTCAGACGTGCCCGCAGCCGATCGCGGCCGGCGACCCGCCGCCGTGCGCCGCGCGGAACGTCCCGGGGTGCCTGCCCGGGTACACGCCCACTCGCGATCGTTACGGGCGCGTCATCTACGTCTGCTCCACGAGCCCCGCCGTCGCCGCTCCCGCCTACGCCCCGGCGTACGCCGCTCCCGCGTACGCCTCCCCGCAGCCCGCTCCGGCGCCGTACCCCGCGTACTCGCCCCCGCTCGCGTACGCACCGGCGCCGGAGCGCGGCCGCGGCCGCCTCGCGCTCGTGCTCACCCCCGGTCGCACGACCGATCCCGCCTTCGGTCTGCACGGGGGGCACGATCTCGAGCGCGTCTCGGCGGCGGCGGGGCTCGAGGTGCGGGGGAGGAGCGGCGGAGGCCGGCTGCGGTTCCAGTACCAGTACACGGAGCTCGGGCGCGTCGCGGAGGTGGGCGTGAAGTACGACTTCTTCGAGGGCACGCCGCTGCGGCCGTTCGTGGGGCTCGGCGTGGGCGCCTCGCGGTTCGATCCGGAGACGAGCTGGCGCGCCTCCGGCAGCGCCTTCGCCGGGCTCGACCTCTACTTCGATCGCAACGCGTTCCTCACCGCCGAGATCCAGGGCAGGCGCTTCGCGAACCACACGACCGAGGGGAACCGCTCGCTCGAGCTCACGGATCGCCACCAGACGTCGGTGCTGTTCGGGATCGGGTTCTTCCTGTAGGCGCCGAAGCGCCGCCGGCGGATGGTCAGGGAGGTCCCGGCGCAGGGGACGCGCCCCGCCACAGCTGCACGTCGTCGATGCGAACGGTGCCGCTCGTGGAGCGGAATACGAGCTCCACGGTTCGGATGCTGCCCAGGTCGAGCCGCGGCTCGCGCGCGGTGAACGCGGACAGCGGCACGGACGCGGTCTCGAGCAGCGTCTGCGCGGTGGGGCGCTCGAGGAGCTCCAGGATCGAGAGCCGCGTCCTCCGCAGCGGCTCGAGCGGGAAGTGCTCGTCGAGCGGCACGCGGGCCGCGAGGCCCGCGGCGTCCACGACGCGCACCTCGATCCGCGGGGGCTCCGCGGGGTACGCGACGTTGAACGCGATGCTCCCCCCGGCGCGGAGGTCTCCCGCGGCGGCCTGCGGCAGCGCGATGGTCAGGCGCGGCGCGGTCGCGCGGGGTCTCCGACCCCACATCAGCTCCAGCGCGCGGTTCATGCGCGTGCCGAAGTGCTCCGGCAGCCGCAACGGAGGATCCAGCTCCGACCACCGATCGAAGCCTTGCGCGTCGATCTTGGATCCGTCCGTGGTCCCGGTCGACGGGTCCTGGTCCTCGTCGAAGGCGGCGAGGAGCTCGCTCGCCGCGTCCTGGTACTTTGCCTTCACCCTCACGCCCGCATCGTTCGCGACGACACCGCGGGCATCTCGGAGGACGTCGCGGCCGCGCGCGGACCCGAGCAGCGCCGCCTCGGCGAAGGCCGTGACGAGCGCTGCCGTGACGCGGCGCTGCTTCCACGCGGGGAGGAGGTTCGCCCGTCGCTCGAGGAGGCTCGCCGGCCAGGTCTTGTCGCTCCGTCCCCACGCCTCGTTGAACTGGCTGTGGTTGGCACCTTGGACGAGAACGGCCGACTTGACGAGCGCGCCTCGATCCTCGCCGCGGTCACCGCCCGCGCTGCCGACGCGGAGGCGGTGGTACGCTCGGAGCCCGACGAACGCCTCGACGTCGTTGTCGGCGTCCCCGTGGATCGTGAGATAGCTCGCGTCGAACCACGCCGGTCCCTCGTTCTCGGTCGGCGCGAGCGCCGCGAGCGCGCGGACGCGATACCGCCCCCGGGCGGCGCCGTTCGAGAGGAGGCTCGCCGCGAGCGCGATCGCCTCGCCTCCTCGCGAGTGCCCCACGAGGAGGACGCGCTGCAGGTCGACGGCGCGGTGCAGCGGGCTCGCGGATGCGGCGACCATCGCGTGCCACGCCTCGAGATGCGCGACGACGAGCGCCGCGCGGGCCTGGATGTCGCTCCCCTGCAGCTCGCCCGCCCGGCCGCCATAGCCGAGGAAGTTCACGTCGATGGTCGCGGCGGCGAACCCCCGCGCCGAGAGCGCCTCGGCGAGGTATGCGAGCCCGTCCTCCGAGGCGACCCGCATGTCGTGCGTGCCGTGCATCAGCAGGACGAGCGGAGCGCCGGAGACGCCGAGCGGCACCCACGCCTTCCCGGCGACCGGCAAGCGCGCCGGATCGAAGCCCCAGTAGCTCGTCCTCCGGCTCGACCAACCCTCGGGGACGACGCCCGACAGGTCGACGCGCGCCGTGAGCACGCGCGCGTCGCGCCCGTACGGCGGCCGGGCGTCGTCGCCGGGCCCGTACGAGAAGCTCCGGATCGCGTGCGGCTCGCGATGCGGCGGGTCGGACGGCAGCGC
>DASSQM010000533.1:0-9793 GCA_035702465.1 Anaeromyxobacter sp.
AGGGCGGCGGCTTCGCCTCGACGAGCACCTCCGGCTTCTTCTCGGCCGGCGGCGCCGCATGCTTCACTGCTGGTGTGTTGCCCCGGGCGGCGGTCGCAGCCAGGGCTGCGGTCACACCGAGGGCTCTGAACAGCGTGGCGAGTTGACGCATCGGGTCTCCCGGCGGGCGTCACAGAGTAGACGTCGTCCCGGCGGCGGCGCTGACCTGTATCAGTTTTCCGGCGATCCCGGAAGGGGAAGGCACGCAAAATCCTAAACAATTTCTCTCGCTTGCTTTCCGTTTCATGGACTGGTCCGGTCGGGATCTCGCGCCAGAAACGAGCGGACAGCGTCGCGCCTCACGCGCGTGCGGCAATGTGCCGCGCCCGCTCGCCTTTCCGGAGCGCCGCCGCCTCAGAACCGGCCGCGCGCGAGCAGATCGCGCATCGCCACCGTGCCGGCGAGGCGCCTGCTCTCGTCGACCACCGGCAGCCGCTCGACCTCGTACGCGCCGAACCGCGCGGCGACGTCGCCGAGGGTCATGCTCGTGGTGATGGGCTCGATCTCGCGGTCCACCACGTCCGCCGCCACGATCATGCCGAGGTGCGCCTGATCGGAGATCGTTCCCTTGAGCGCGTCGAGGCGGATGACGCCGAGCAGCTCGCCGTCACGCGTGGTGACGTACAGATCGTGGCCGGGCGGGAGCGCGAGGAGCTTCTTCAGCACGTCCTCGAACGGCATCGTGGGCGGTACGGTCTCGGCGCCGGGCACCACGAGCGCGGCCACCGGGATGCGCTTCAGCCACTCGGGCCGGGGCAGCTCCGGCAGCGAGACGCCGCGGCGGCGCAACGTCGCCGTGTAGAGCGAGTCGGGCTCGATGGCACGGCTCGTGGCCGCGGCGACCGCCGCGCACAGCATGAGCGGGAGGATCACGCCGTAGTCGCCGGTCATCTCGAAGATGATGAGCACGGAGGAGACCGCGGCGTGCGTCGTGCCGGCGAGCACGCCCGCCATCCCGACGAGCGCGAGCGCTCCCGGCGGCGCCGCGCCGGGCCACGCCAGGGCGAGCAGCTCGCCGGCCGCACCCCCGAGGGCGGCGCCGAAGAAGAGCGACGGCGTGAAGAGGCCGCCCGGCACGCCCGAGCCGGCGCAGATCGCGCTCGCGAGGAGCTTCAGGAACGGGAGGACGAGCAGCGCCCGGAGGCCCACCGAGCCGAGCAGGATGTCGTGCACGGTGTCGAAGCCGTTGCCGAGCACGGGCGGAAAGCGGATCGCGGCGGCGCCGACGAGGGCCAGCGCGAGCGGCGGCAGCGCCGGCTGCGCCCACCGCGGCACGCGCTCGAGCCGCGTCTCCATCCAGCCCATGACGCGCACGTACACCGCGGAAGCGAGCCCGAGGAAGGGCGCGAGCGCGAGCCCGAGGAGCAGCTCGGAGGGGCGCAGGAGCTGGTACTCCGGGATGACGTACTCCATGTGCGCGCCGGGCATGATGCGCGACACCGCGGTGGCGACGACGCAGGACACGATGATGGGTCCGAGCAGCTCGAGCGCGAAGCTCCCGAGCAGCACCTCGAGGCCGAAGAGCGCGCCGCCGATCGGCACGTCGTAGGCCGCCGCGATGCCGGACGCCGCGCCGCACGCCACGAGCACGCGCGCCTTGTGGTCGTCGATCCCGAGCCGGTTCGCGAGCCAGGAGCCCGAGGCCGCGCCGGTCGAGACGAGCGCGCCCTCGCGGCCGAGCGACGCGCCCATGCCGACGGCGATCACGGAGACGAGCCCGGTGAACGCCGTGCGCGAGAGGCGCAGCGCACGGCCGCGATGCCAGATCGCCTCGATGATGCGCGCCGTGCCGTGGCCGCCGAAGGGGCGGCGCGTCACGAGCGTCAGGAGCCCGATCCCGGCGCCCGCGAGCGCCGGGACGAGGACCCGCCGGAGCGGCGACGCCGCGTCCACCGCCGCCACGAACGTGTCGGCCTGCGGCCAGGCGAGCCCCTGCACGAGGCGCAGCACGAGGAGCAGCGCGCCGGCGCCGATCCCCGAGAGGGCGCCCGTCGCGATGACGAGCACCCAGAACCGCTGCGCCGCGAGCGGCAGCACCCGGAAGAAGTCGCGGAGCGAGCGAAAGAAGAGGGGCGGCGCCGCGCCGCCCGTCACTCCCCCACCCCCACCTGTCGCCGTACGGGCCAAGCGCGCGCGCGTCGCCCCTCGCCAGGAACGTCGGCAGGGCGCGCCCGCCCGGCAACCCGGACGGCGCTCGCCGCCGCGGGGCGCGGCTACGGCGCGGACGCGGAAGCGGGAAGGCGATCGCGCGCCCGGCCGCGGCGAACGACGACCACCATCGCGAGCAGGATGGCGATCCCGACGGCCGTGAGCGCCGCGTCCATGGCGAGCGAGCCGCGCGAGCCCCGCAGCGACGGCCACGGGCTCGCGTCCCCGAACCAGCCGTCCGCCCAGGTCGCGCCGCTGATGGCGAGGTTCGCCGCCGCGTTGAAGAGCGCCCACTTCGTCGCGGTGGCCGCGCCGGGGCCGACGATCTCGAGGACCATGCCCGCCCACGTCGCGAACGCGATGCCGTTCATGGTGCTGTACGCGAGCGTGCCCCACGTGTACGTGCCCGGCGTGAGCGGCGCGAGGAGCATCGCCACCGCGCTGAGCCCGGTGAGGCCTCCCGCGAGCGCGTACGCGAGCCGGCGGCGCATCCGGTCGGCGATCCAGCCGCCGGCCAGCGCGCCGACGGCCCCCGTGATCCCTCCGCCGACGCCGTTCACCCACTCCACCACCGGCGCCGACGCGGCGAAGTCGGTCGCCATCGCCGAGAAGAGGTTCGTGAGGGCGCCGAGCCCCACCGGGGCGACGGAGATGACGAGTCCGGTGAAGCCCTCGCGGCTGCGGACCGTGATCCCCAGGTCCTTCGCCATCGCCCAGAGCTGGCGCCCGACCGTGCGCAGCCGGCCCGCCGACGACGCTGCGGCCGCGCGGAGCGGCTCCTCGATCCGGAGCGCCAGCGCCCCGCTCGCGACCACGATCGCGGCGAGCACGAGGCCGCTCGCGCGCAGCGACACCTGCCTCGCGGCGAAGATCGCGAGGGCGCCGAGGAGGTTCGTGCCGCCCAGGTTCGACGCCATCGAGCAGCCCGCGGCCTTCCCCTTGTCCTCGAACCGGGTGGTGATGGCCATCAGCGCGCCGTTCGCGGCGTGCGCCGTGGTCGCCGTGGTCACCGCGAGCGTGAGGAGCGCGACGTAGAAGCGGATGTCGCGCACGGGGTCGGGCACGAGCGAGGCCGCGACGAGGAACGCGGCGGTGCCCGCCGTCATGGACAGGTACCAGCCGCGGCGCGTTCCGACGAGATCGACGAGCGGCACCCAGGCGAGCTTCAGGGTGAGGGGCAGGAACACGACCGCGCTCACCGCGCCGATCTGGGCGAGCGACATGCCGCCCTGGCGGAGCCAGAACGGCATCGCGATCGTGACGTAGCCCACCACCGCGCCGTAGGGCAGGTCGAGGAACAGGAACAGCGCCGGCGGGGTCGGCCGGGCGAGCGGCGTGTCGGCCACGGGGACGTGCGCTACTGCGTCGAGAGCCACCGCCCGATGGCGCGTCCGGTCCTCTCGCGCAGCTCGACGTCCTGGCGGAGCCGCTCCAGCGTCTGCGCGATCGCCTGCTTCGCCTCGTCGACGGGGTGCGCCGCGAGGAACTGCTCCGCCTCCTCGAGGTGGCGGCGCTCGACGAGGTTCCCCATCCCCTCGACCACGCGCCGGAGCAGCATGGGCGCCGCGGAGAGCCGCTTGTGCAGCCTGTCCCAGTCCCCGCGCACGCGCGCCCAGGCCGGCTCGCGCGCCGCCCGGTTCGCGAGGAGCGTGCCGACGAAGAACGCGGAGTCCTGGAGCGGCACCTCGTCCCCGAAGCACAGGTCGACCCCGCGCGCGGCCACGGAGGCCTCCTCGAAGGAGGCGAGCGCGAGGAGGTAGCGCCGCCGGAACGCGGGGTCCGTCTCCTTCGCGAAGAGCGCCCGGAAGCGCTCGAACCGCGCCGTGTCGCCGTCGCGCGCCACCATGGTCACGGCCGCGTCGTGCAGGTTCGGCTCGAGCGACTCGCGATCGCCCTGGAGCCAGCGGTCGAGGCGCAGGCGCGCCTCGGCGATCGCGGCGGCGTCGCGCGCCACGAGCCCGAGGGCCCGCACCGCCGCCGCGCGCCGCAGCCGCACGGGGTCGGGCTCGCCGGGCGCTGCGTCCCAGCCCGTCCGCACGAGCTGCGGGTGGAACAGGCGCGCCACGAAGCGCTGCAGCCGGGCGCGGTCGGGGTCGGCGACGAGGCGGTGCTCGACGTACGAGAGCCTCCCCACGATCTCGTCGAGGACGGCGTAGTCCTCCTCGCCCGCGAACCCGGCGCAGAGCGACAGGAACGAGCCGATCTCCCGCTCGCCGGCGCGCACGAGCGCCCACTCGTCGGAGAGGAGCGAGATGCGCTCCGCGGTCTGGAGCTGCGGGAGGTTCCGGGAGAGCGCCTCGAGCCCCGCGGCGTCCCAGGCGACGCGGTAGAACCCCGTCGCGCCCGCGTTGACCACCACGAAGTCGGGCTCGCCCTCGCCCTCGAGACGCACCTCGGCCTTCGCGTCGCGCAGGAGCGCGCGCTGCTCGCGCGCCACCCCGCCGGCGGAGCTGCGGACGACGAGAGGCACGGGCCACGTCCCCGGCTCGCGCGCCGCGGCCGGGTCGGAGAAGAAGCGCCGCTGCTCGAGGCGGAGCGTCCGCCCGGCGCGCGAGGCGTGCACGACCGGGAAGCCGGGCTGGCGGATCCACGCGTTGGCGAGCTCGACGACGGGCTCCTTCGACGCCTCGCCGAGCGCGGCCCACAGGTCGTCCGCCACCGCGTTCGCCGTCGCGTGGCGGCGCATGTAGAGCCGGATGCCGTCGCGGAAGCGCTCCTCGCCGAGGTACCCCTCGATCATGCGGAGGACCGCCCCGCCCTTCTCGTACGTGATGAGGTCGAAGGCCTCGCCCGCCTCGGCGACGTCGTGGATCTCGGCGCGGATGGGGTGCGTCGAGCGGAGCGCGTCGAGGTGCTGCGCGGCGGCCTTCCCCTGGTCGAAGTCGAGCCACACGCGCCAGGCGGGGTTCCACTGGTCGACGATCTTGAACGCCATCCAGGTGGCGAACGCCTCGTTGAGCCAGAGGTCGTCCCACCACTTCATCGTCACCCAGTTGCCGAACCACTGGTGCGAGAGCTCGTGGGTGACCACCTCCGCCACCCGCTTCTTCTGCGCGAGCGAGGCGGTGGCGGGATCGAGCAGCAGCGCGACCTCGCGATAGGTGATGAGGCCGGCGTTCTCCATCGCGCCCGCCTCGAACTCCGGCAGCCCGACCTGGTCGACCTTCCCGAAAGCGTACGGCACGCCGAAGTAGTCCTCGAGCCGCGGCAGCACCTCGACCGCGACCTCCTGGCCGAAGTCGGTGAGGGCGATCTTCTCGGGCTGCGCGAACGTGCGCACCGGGACCTGGCGCACCCGCGTGCCGGGGCGCGCCTCGATCCGTCCGGCGACGAGCGCGACGAGGTACGTCGGGAGCGGCGGCGTCTGTGCGTAGCGGATCCGGACGCGCGCGCCGAGGTCCTCCTCCTTCTCCGGCGCTCCGTTCGAGAGCACCGCGATGCCCTTCGGCGCCTCCACGGCGAGCCGCCAGGTCGCCTTGAAGCCGGGCTCGTCGAAGCAGGGGAAGACCCGCCGGGCGTCCGCGGCCTCGAACTGCGTGGCGAGGATGCCGCCGCCCGCGGGGTAGAGGCCGCGGAGCCCCTCGGTGACCTTGCCGCTCCAGGCGAGCTCGAGGGACGCGGCGCCCTTCGGCAGCGGGGACCTCGGCCGGAGCACCACCGTCTCGCTCGCCGGCGCGGCGCGCACGTCCGCGTCCTCCTCGCGGCCGCCGGCGCGGAACCGGGCGCGCGTCACGTCGAGCGCGGCCGCGTGCAGCACCACCTCCTGGGCGACCTCGGAGAGCGCGAGATCGATGCGCAGCGAGCCGGTGAACGCCTTCGCGTCGACGTCGAGCGACAGCGTCGCGTCGTAGGCGGTCGGCCTCACGTGCGTGGGGAGGCGGAAGCGGCGATCGTCGGTGGGATGTGCCATGGCGTCCTCTTCTTCTCTTCCGTCTCGCGTCCGTCCGGAGCCGGCCGGAGGATGCGCACGGGGGCCGCGCCCGATCAACGCGAAGATGGTGCGGTCCCGTCCGGGACGGCAGCTGCGGCGGGCGCGACGCGGCGTCGCGGCGACGACTTCGCTTGACGCGCGGCCCCGCGGGAGCGCACGTGAGGTGGATGCGCGCCATGCTGCTCCGCGCACCGCGGACGCCGCTCCAGGCGGCCGAGGCGCCGCTGCCCGAGCCCGGGCCCGGCGAGCTCCGCGTGCGCGTCGCCGCGTGCGGGGTGTGCCGCACGGACCTCCACGTTGCCGACGGGGAGCTGCCCGACCCGAAGCTCCCGCTCGTCCTCGGCCACGAGATCGTCGGCCGCGTCGACGCCCTCGGGCCCGGCGTCGCGCGCTTCCGCGCCGGCGACCGCGTGGGCGTTCCGTGGCTCGGCTGGACGTGCGGCGTCTGTCCCTTCTGCACCACCGGGCGCGAGAACCTCTGCGTGCGGGCGCGCTTCACCGGATACCACCGCGACGGCGGGTACGCCGAGGCGGCGATCGCCGACGAGCGCTACGCGTTCGCGATCCCCGAGGCGTACGGCGACGCCGAGGCGGCGCCGCTCCTCTGCGCCGGGCTCATCGGGTATCGCGCGTGGGCGCCGGTGCGGGCCGCGGCGCGCCTCGGCCTCTACGGGTTCGGCGCCGCCGCGCACCTCGTGGCGCAGCTCGCGCGCCACGCGGGGCAGCGCGTGTTCGCCTTCACCAGGCCCGGCGACGCCGACGCGCAGGCGTTCGCGCGATCGCTCGGCGCGGAGTGGGCGGGCGGCTCCGGCGACCTCGCGCCCGAGCCGCTCGACGCGGCGATCCTCTTCGCCCCCGTCGGCGCGCTCGTGCCCGCGGCGCTGCGCGCCACCGCGCCGGGCGGGACCGTCGTGTGCGCCGGGATCCACATGAGCGACATCCCGTCGTTCCCGTACGCGCTCCTCTGGGGCGAGCGCACCGTCCGGTCCGTCGCGAACCTCACGCGGCGCGACGGCGACGAGCTGCTCGCGCTCGCGCCGCGCGTCCCGCTGCGGACCGAGATCGTGCGCTACCCGCTCGCGCGCGCGAGCGACGCGCTCGCCGACCTCCGCGCGGGGCGGATGCGCGGCGCCGCCGTCCTCGTACCGTGACGCCGCTCGCGCGCTGACCCGGACGTTGCGTCCCCTGCTCCGGTGACTGCCGACCGGCCGGGGTCGTCCTCACCTGTCCGTCGATCGTGTGCACTCCCGGCCGGCCCGATGCGAGACCGCCGACAGGACCCTTCTGAGCTCGGCAGAGGCCCTCGCCGGGGGACAGTCCTTTCTGAAGCCGCAGCGCGTTAACTTGATTAGCGAATCGACGTGAGCCCGAACCCCGCGGGGATGCACCGGGGCGGGCACGAGGTCGAAAAATGGCAAAGACGAACGGTAACGACGACGTCGCCCGCTCCCGCGAGGTCGCCGAGGCGGCGCGTGAGTCCGAGTGGCAGGGCGCCGGGTTCCTGCGCGAGCTCTTCCTCGGCAAGCTGGACCTGGACCTCATCCACCCGTTTCCGCTCGCCGGGCCCGACCGGCCCGAGTTCGCGCGGTTCTACTCCGAGCTCGAGCGGTTCCTGCGCGACGAGGTCGACCCGGTCGCGATCGACGAGACGGGCGAGTACCCGCCGGCCGTCGTCGACGGGCTCCGGCGCCTCGGTGCGTTCGGCATGAAGGTGCCCGTCGAGTACGGCGGCCTCGGCCTCACGCAGGTCGAGTACGGGAAGGTGATGCAGCTCCTCGGGAGCTTCGACGCGAACCTGACGGCGCTGCTCTCCGCGCACCAGTCGATCGGCGTGCCGCAACCGCTCAAGCTGTTCGGCCCCGACCACCTCAAGAAGAAGTACCTGCCGCGCATCGCGAAGGGCGCCATCAGCGCGTTCGCGCTCACGGAGACCGTGGTCGGCTCCGACCCGGCGCGCCTCACCACCACCTACGAGCTCGCCCCCGACGGCAAGCACTTCGTCCTGAACGGCTCGAAGCTCTGGTGCACGAACGGCACCCTCGCCGAGCTGCTCGTGGTCATGGCGCGCAACGCGAAGACGAACGCCATCACCGCGTTCGTGGTCGAGACGGCGTGGCCGGGCGTGGAGGTGATGCACCGCTGCCGCTTCATGGGCCTGCACGCGCTCGCGAACGCGGCGCTCCGCTTCACGGACGTGAAGGTCCCCGTCGAGAACGTGATCGGCAAGGAGGGGCGCGGGCTCAAGATCGCGCTCACCACGCTCAACACCGGGCGGCTCTCGCTGCCGGCCGCCGTGGTCGGCGCGGGCAAGGTGTCGCTCGAGCTCTGCCGCAAGTGGGCGCGGGCCCGGGCGCAGTGGGGCCAGGAGATCGGGAAGCACGAGGCGATCGCGCACAAGCTCGCCGAGATGGCGTCGACCGTGTACGCGATGGAGGCGGTCTCGGACCTCTGCCAGGCGCTCGCGGACAAGAAGGGCTACGACATCCGCCTCGAGGCCGCCGCCGCGAAGGAGTGGAACACGGTGAAGTCGTGGCGGATCGTGGACGAGACCATGCAGATCCGCGGCGGGCGCGGCTACGAGAAGGAGCGCTCGCTCGAGGCGCGCGGCGAGCCGCCGGTCGGCGTCGAGCGCGCGATGCGCGACTCGCGCATCAACCTCATCTTCGAGGGCTCGTCCGAGATCATGCACCTCTTCATGGCCCGCGAGGCCGTGGACAAGCACCTCCAGGTCTCCGGCGCGATGATCGACCCGAAGGTGCCCGCCTCGAAGAAGCTCGCCATGCTTCCGAAGGTCGGCTGGTTCTACGCGACGTGGTACCTCGGCCTGTGGGCCCGCGGCCTCTTCGCGCCGCGGTTCGGACGGTTCGGGCGCCTCGCACGGCACCTGCGGTTCGTGGAGCGGTCGTCGCGGAAGCTCGCCCGCGAGATCTTCCACGCCATGGTGGTGTTCCGCGCCGCGACCGAGCGGAAGCAGGCGTACCTGTTCCGCATCGTGGACATCGCGAACGAGCTCTTCGCGATGTCCGCGAGCGTGACGCGCGCCGAGGCGCTGCGCGCCGCCGGGAAGCCGGAGGCCGCGCAGGCCGCCCGGCTCGCGCACCACTTCTGCCTCGCGTCGAGCCGGCGCGTGAAGTCGCTGTTCCGCGCGCTGTGGTCGAACGACGACGCCGCCGCGTACGCCATGGGCCGCGCGGTGCTCGACGGCCAGCACGCCTGGCTCGAGCAGGGCGCGTACGGGCTCGGCCTCGAGGTCGAGGACCTGACCCCCAGGCTCCCGCCGCGCGCGGAGCCGAAGCCGACGCCGGTGGAGGAGCCGCGGCCGGCGGCCGCGAGCGCCGCGGAGCCGGCGGGGGTGCCGGCGGCGTAGCGCCGTTTGGTGCTGGTCTCGGCGTGATTTGCGCGCCGGCTCGCGGCTTCCGCGGCCGGCGCGCCGCGACACCTTCTGGCGCTTCCGCGAGGCGCTGCTCGCCCGCGCGGACCTTCACGAAGCGCTACGACGCGTTGAAGCGGTCGTTCGAGGGGAAGCCGGTGGCGCAGGTCCGGAGGGCGAAGGAGCCGCTCTTCGAGCAGGTGCGAGGGACGGAGGAGTGCGCCGCCGCGCGGCTCGCACCCGCCCGGATTCGATTGAGCGCATGTGGCACCTCGCCGACGCTTTCGCGCGAGCCGGATCGTCAG
>DASSQM010000534.1:0-4082 GCA_035702465.1 Anaeromyxobacter sp.
CGTTCCTGCGCTACGTCGGGACGGACGTCGACGCGTTCTTCCGGGCGTTTCCGCTCGCGGAGGTCATCGAGGGCGAGCGGATCCCCAGCGGCCGCCGCGGCATCCTCGTCGGCAAGCAGTACGCGGAGGAGTGGCTGAAGCTCAAGAACGCGCGGCGCATCGACCAGATCAAGGACCTCCGCGACCGGCGCGGGAAGCGGATCGCGAAGGACGAGGAGCTGCAGCGCTGGGTGCGGGACAACCGGCGCGGCATCCTCGTAGGCAAGCAGTACGCGGAGGAGTGGCTGAAGCTCAAGAACGCGCGCCGCCTCGATCAGATCAAGGACCAGCGCGACCGGCGGGGAAAGCGCATCGCGAAGGACGAGGAGCTGAAACGGTGGGTGAAGGAGAACCGCGGCGGCGTCCGCGAGATCCTGCTCCAGCTCGACCCGATCCGCGCGGGCGAGCTCGCGACCGAGCTGCGCCGCGCGCTGCACGCGCCCGACGGCGAGGAGCTCGAGCCCCTCCTGCAGCGGCTCTTCGACACCACCGACGACGACTTCGACGCGAAGTACCGGGTCTTCTACGACGTCGTCGTGCCGCGCATCCGCCTCTACAAGATCAACGTGGGCGACGTCATCACCGTCAAGGCGCCCTCGAAGAGCGGCTACTTCTCGTCGGTGAACGTGAAGGTGTACGGGTTCCTCACGTTCCGGGGCATCGAGAAGTCGCGCATCGCCGGGATGACGAGCGTGATGGACCTCATGAGCTTCCGCGATCTCTACGGCTACATGACGAAGGAGAAGGCGGACGAGATCCGCGGGCTCAAGGCGCTCATGGGCGCGCAGGACGTCGACCGCGACCGCGCCGAGGCGGAGCTCTTCGGCAGCGCGCCCGCCGCCGCGGACCCGACCCGCGCGGCCCCCATCGACGAGGGCGCGCTCCTCGCCGGCGCGGCCCGTCGCGCTGCGGGGACGAACGGCGTGGACGAGCGCGTCTACACACGCGACGAGCTCGACCGCGGCGTGGCCCTGAACGCGGCGCTCATCCTCGACGACGCGCGCCCGGTCGCCATCCGCCGGACCATGAAGGCCGTGCAGGACGCCGCCGCGAAGGCAGGGCTCGGGCTCAAGGTGGTGGACTGGCAGGCGGCGTCCGGCCTCGTCGGCCAGTTCGTGACGCTGCTCCGCATCGTCCTCGTCACGGCGGTGCTCATCTTCTTCGGCATCGCGCTCGTCATCATCAACAACGCCATGGTGATGGCGACGCTGCAGCGCGTGAAGGAGATCGGCACGATGCGCGCCATCGGCACGCAGCGGCGTTTCGTGGTCGCCATGCTGCTCGTGGAGATCGCCACCGTCGGCATCGTGTTCGGCCTCGCCGGCGCCGTGCTCGGCGGCGTCGTCGTCGCGGCGATCCGCGTGGCCGGCGGGATCCCCGCCGTGACGGACCTCCTCTACTTCATGTTCTCCGGCCCCGCGCTGCTCCCGGCCCTGGGCCGCGGGCCGGTGGCGGCCTCCCTCGCCATCGTGATCCTGGTCGCCATCCTCTCCGCGCTCTACCCGGCGTACATCGCCATGAAGGTCACGCCCGTCGAGGCGATGGCCACGGACGACTGATGATCGGGCTCGACTTCCAGATCGCGGCGCGGAACCTCACCGCCCACACGCGGCGGAACCTCCTGCTGGGCGGCGCCCTCGCGGCGGTGACGGGCCTCCTCATCCTGCTCGGCGCGCTCACGAGCGGCATGGAGGCCTCCATGACCGAGTCCGCCACCACGCTCCTCACCGGCCACGTGAACGTCGGCGGGTTCTTCAAGATCACCAGCTCGTCCACCGCGCCGCTGGTCTCGGACTACCCTCGCGTGCTCGAGCAGGTGCGGAAGAGCACGCCGGAGGTCGACTACGTGACGGTCCGCGGCCGGGGGTGGGCGAAGGCCGTGTCCGAGTCGAAGTCCATGGACATCGTGCTCGCGGGCGTGGACGTGGCGAACGAGCCGGCGTTCCGGAAGATCTTGCGCCTCTCCGACGGGCGCCTCGAGGACCTCGCGCTCCCCGACACGGTGCTCCTCTTCGAGGGCCAGGCCGATCGGCTCAAGGTGAAGGTGAACGACGTGGTCACGCTCTCCGCGCCGACGGCGCGCGGGACGAACAACACGGCCGACGTTCGCGTCGTCGCCATCGCGAAGAACGTGGGGCTCCTGTCGGCGTTCTCGGCGTTCATCCAGAGCGACACGCTGCGGCGCCTCTACGGGCTGAACGCCTCCACCACCGGTGCCATCCACCTCTTCCTGAAGGATCCCCGGAAGGCATCCGCCGTCGCCGCCCGGCTGCGCGGAACGCTCGCGTCGGCAGGGTGGCGCGTCATGGACCCCGAGGCGCAGCCGTACTGGATCAAGCTCATGCAGAGCGTGCCGAGCGAGGACTGGACGGGCCAGAAGATCGACGTGACCACCGCGGACGACGAGATGGGGCAGTTCAAGCAGTTCATCATCGGGCTGCGCGTCGTGACCGCGCTCCTCGTCGTGATCCTCATGGTGGTGGTGGTGATCGGCATCCTCAACACCCTCGCCATCGCCATCCGGGAGCGCACGCGCGAGATCGGCACGCTGCGCGCCATCGGCATGCAGCGCGGGAAGGTGCGCTGGCTCATCCTGATCGAGACCACGCTGCTCGCGGCGGGAGGCACCGTGGCCGGCGCGCTCATCGCCTCCGCGCTCGCCGCGGCGGTGAACGCCGTCGGGATCCCCCTCCCCGGCGCGGCCCAGATCTTCCTCGCCCAGGAGCGGCTGCACTTCCTCCTCGATCCCTCCGCGATCGCGAGCGACGTCGCCCTCCTCGCCGCCATCACCGTCGCGGCGTCGCTCCTCCCCGCGCGGCGCGCCGCGCGCCTCAAGCCCATCACCGCCATGCACCACGTCGGATGACCGCCATGCGCACGCGCCTCGCCGCCCTCCTCGCCGCCGCCGCGCTCGCCGTCCCCGCCGCGGCGGCCGCGCTCACGGACGCCGAGCTCTCCAAGGTGGTGGGCGAGATCGACGAGCGCCAGCGCAACCAGGGCGACTGGAAGGCGCTCTGCTACATGGAGCAGAAGGAGAAGGGGAAGACGGACGTCGTCTACGAGCTGCTCGTCTTCCGGCGCGACGAGGACGACAAGCAGATGTTCCTCTTCACGAAGCCCAAGGCCGAGGCGGGCAAGGGCTACCTGCGCATCGAGAAGAACCTCTGGCTCTACGATCCCACCGTGGGGCGCTGGGAGCGCCGCACGGAGCGCGAGCGCATCGGCGGGACGAACACGCGGCGCGGCGACCTCGACGAGTCGAAGATCCGCGAGGAGTACGACGCGAGGTGGGAGGCGGACGAGAAGCTCGGCGTCTACGAGGTGCACCGCATCCTGCTCACCGTGAAGCCGGGCGTCGACGTCGCCTACCCGGTGGTGCGCATGTGGGTCGACGCGGCGACCTCGAACGTCCTGAAGCGGCAGGACCTCGCGCTCTCCGGCCGCCTCATGCGGACCGTGTACCAGCCGCGCTGGAAGAAGATCTGGTCGCAGTCGAAGAAGGCGGACGTGTGGTACCCGGAGGAGATCCGGATCTACGACGAGATCGAGAAGGGGAACTCCACGCTCATCCTGATCAAGGAGATCGATCTGCGTCCGCTGGAGGCGAACCTGTTCACGAAGGCGTGGCTCGAGTCGCGGAGCCGGTAGGGCGTGCGCATCCGGCTCCTCACCGCCGCCCTCGCGGTCCTCGCCGCCTCCGCGCCGCTCGCCGCCGCGGCGCAGGAGCCGCGCCCCTCCGAGGAGGAGCTCTTCGGCGCGCCGCCGAGGCAGGAGGCGCCTCCGCCCCGGGCCGAGCCCGCGAAGCCGCCCTCGCCGCCGCCGACCACGCCGCCGCCCCCGCCGTCCGGAGCGCCGGACGCCCGGAAGGACACGGAGGCGGAGCTGTTCGGCTCGTCCGGCTCGCCGAACGCGGTCCCGCCGCCGCCGCAGGGGATCATCACGCGGGAGAAGGAGGACCCGCTGCGGATCGGCGGGATGCTGTATCTCCGGGGCTTCACGTCGTGGCAGGACGGCGTGGCGCCCAGGAACTGGTCGCTGAGCTC
>DASSQM010000535.1:0-3463 GCA_035702465.1 Anaeromyxobacter sp.
CCCCACCGCGCGCGCGGCGGAGAGCGCGGCGAGCGCCTCGCGCAGCTCCCACTGGCTCTCGATCCACAGGAGATCCGCACCGGCCTCGGCGAGCGCGGCGAGGGGGCGCCGGTCGCGCGCGAAGAGCTCCCCCTCCGCCGCCGCCCCCGGCGCGTGCAGCCCGGTCGGTCCGAGCGATCCCGCGACGAGGCCGCCGGGCCGCGACGCGCCGCGCGCGAGGCGGACGGCGCGGGCGCAGAGGTCCTCGATCGCGGCGGGATCGACGCGCGCCTCGAGCCGCGGTGCGGCGCAATTGAACGTGCAGGTGAGGAGGACGCGCGCGCCCGCCGCCGCGTGCTCGGCGTGGACCGCCGCGATCTCCTCCGGGCGCGAGAGGAGCCACTCCTCCGGGAGGGCGCCGGGGGGGAGGCCGCGCGCGATGAGCGCGGTGCCCATGGCGCCGTCGAGGAGCATCGGGGAGGCGAGCGCCGCGGTCACAGCTCGACCCGCTCGAGGTGCGCCGGCGCGTGCGCCGGCCAGCCGAGGCGCTCCATGCGCTGCTTCGCCGCGGCGAGCGCCGGCCCCTCGCCGTGGACGAGGAACGTGCGCGCGGGCGGGGCGGGGAAGCTCGCGAGCCACCGCTCGATCTCGCCCTCGTCCGCGTGCGCCGAGAACCCGCCGATGGCCGCGACGCGCGCGTGCACCGGCACGTCCTCGCCGTGGATGCGCAGCGTGGCCGCGCCGTTCTGGAGCGACCAGCCGCGCGTCCCGGCGGCCTGGTAGCCGACGAGGAGCACCGTCGTGCGCGGATCGGGGAGCCGCCGCGCGAGGTGGTGGAGGACGCGGCCGCCCGTCGCCATGCCCGACGCCGAGAGGACGACGCACGGACCCTTCACGGCGTTGATGGCCTTCGACTGCTCCGGGCTCCGCGCGAACGACAGGCGCGCCGGGCGGAGCGGCTCCCGCCCGGCGGCGAGGAGGCGCGCCATCTCCTGGTCCTGGTCCTCGCGGTGCGCGAGGTAGATCGGCGTCGCGTCCACCGCCATCGGCGAGTCGACGTACACCGGCAGCTCGGGGATCGCCCGCGCGTCCTCGAGCGCGCGGATCGTGAACAGGATCTCCTGGGTGCGGCCGATCGCGAACGCCGGCACGACGAGCGCGCCGCCCGTCTGCGCGGCGCGCCGGATCTCGTCGCGGAGCGCGTCCGCGGGAGACGCCGCGGGGTGCATCTTCCCGCCGTAGGTGCTCTCGACGACGAGGACGTCCGCTGCGGCGCCCGGCTCCGGGTCGGGGAGGATGGGCGCGCCGTAGCGCCCGAGGTCGCCGCTGAAGAGGATGCGGAGCGGGCGCGGCCCCGCGAGCTCCATCTCCACGAGCGCGCTGCCGAGGATGTGGCCCGCCCGCCGGAAGCGGATCGCGACGCCGGGCGCCACCTCCCGCCGCTCGCCGTAGGGGACGGGGTCGAGCCGCGGCAGCGCGGCGACCGCGTCCGCCTCCGTGAAGAGCGGCTCGGCGTTCGGCGCGTGCTTCGAGTACCCCTTCCGGTTCGCGTAGCGGGCCTCCTCCTCCTGGAGCTTGCCGGCGTCCGGAAGGAGGAGCCCGCAGAGGTCCCGCGTCGCCGACGTGCAGACGGCACGCCGCCGGAACCCGTTCCGGACGAGGAGGGGCAGGGCGCCCGCGTGATCGACGTGCGCGTGCGTCAGGACGACGGCGGAGAGCGATGAAGGCTCGAAGACCCAGGCGGCGCGGTTCCGCAGCCGCAGCTCCTTCGCGCCCTGGAAGAGGCCCACGTCGACGAGGACGCGCGCCCGCTCGGTCTCCACGAGGAATCTCGACCCCGTGACCGTGCCGGCCGCTCCGAGGAAGCGGATGGACGCCATCGCATCCCCATTCTACGATTTACGGGGAGACGCCATGCGCCGGAAGATCCGCGTCGTGGGAGCGATGATCGAGAAGGACGGCCGCTACCTCATCACGCAGCGGCCGCCCACCGCCACGCTCCCGCTGCTGTGGGAGTTCCCCGGCGGCCGCGTGGAGGCCGGCGAGACGGATCAGGCCGCGCTCGCGCGCGAGCTCCGCGAGGAGATGGGGATCGAGGTGCAGGTCGGCGATCGCGCCATTCACGTGGAGCACTCGTACGAAGGGTACGACATCGACTTCTGCGTGTACCGCTGCCGCCTCGTGTCCGGGCCGATCCAGCACCGCCGCGTGCACGCGCACGAATGGGTCCTCCCCGAGGAGCTCGATCAGTACGAGTTCCCGCCCGCCGACGAGAAGAGCATCGCCAAGCTGCTCGGCCTGTAGGGCCGTGTCGCAGGGCTGTCCCGAGCCCGTCGAAGGGCCCTGCCGGGCCTCCGGGAGCGCCCCGATCCGACCCAGCCGATTGCCCGCCCCCCGGCCATGAGCAGATTCCTCCAGGGCGGGAGGCCTCGGTGTCTGCGAACGACAAGAAGGCCCAGGGCCAACGCGACCGCGGCCGGGGCAGCTCGCAGCCGAAGATCCCGCTGGCCTCTCCGGCGGCGTGGCTCGTTCTCATCGCGCTCGCGGTGTTCCTGTTCCGCGCGTTCCAGGACGTCGGCGTGCGGCGGGTTCCGCTCTCCCAGTTCAAGGAGATGATCCGGCAGGCCGCGTTCGAGCGGGTCATCATCGGGCCGGAGTGGGTGCGCGGGTTCCCCAAGCCGGTGGACGGCCAGGCCGCCGAGGGCGACAAGGGCGGCCAGGCGCTCCCCTACTTGGCGACGCGAATCCCCGGCGGGGGAGATGACCTCGTCAAGCTCGTCGAAGACAAAGGCATTCCGTACGACGCGGTCGCTGGGGGCGGCATGGGTGATCTGTTCTGGGTCTGGATCGCTCCCATCGCCATCGGGCTCCTGTTCTGGGCCTGGGTGATGCGCCGGATGTCCGGGCAGATGGGCCAGGGGCCTCCCGGCGTGATGGCCTTCGGCAAGACCCGCGCGCGCGTCCACATGGAGCCGGACACGGGCGTCACGTTCGAGGACGCCGCCGGCATCGACGAGGCGGTGGAGGAGCTCCAGGAGATCGTCGAGTTCCTGAAGACGCCGGAGAAGTACCGGCGGCTCGGGGGCCGGATCCCGAAGGGCGTGCTCCTGGTCGGACCGCCCGGCACCGGCAAGACGCTGCTCGCCCGCGCCACGGCGGGCGAGGCGGGCGTGCCGTTCTTCTCGCTCTCGGGCTCGGAGTTCGTGGAGATGTTCGTGGGCGTCGGCGCGGCGCGCGTGCGCGACCTGTTCCAGCAGGCCACGCAGAAGGCGCCTTGCATCGTCTTCATCGACGAGCTCGACGCGCTCGGCAAGTCGCGCAACGCCGGCATCATGGGCGGGCACGACGAGCGCGAGCAGACGCTGAACCAGCTCCTGGTCGAGATGGACGGCTTCGATCCGCGCCGGGGCGTGATCATCATGGCGGCGACCAACCGGCCCGAGATCCTCGACCCGGCCTTGCTGCGTCCCGGCCGCTTCGATCG
>DASSQM010000536.1:0-2245 GCA_035702465.1 Anaeromyxobacter sp.
GGGTCGGGGTGCCCTTCGCGCCGTCCCACGCAGCGCGGTGCGGCGAAGGGCGCGGCGCGACGAGGGCGGCGACGCCCGCCGCGAGCACCGCGGCGGCGAACGCGGCCGGCAGCGCGCGACGCGGCGCGGCGCGCGGCGCCGGCGCGGCCTCTCGCAGCCGCCGCTCGATCCGTGCGAACTCCAAATCATTGCCCCGTCCGCCGGCCGGGGCGAACGCGTCGAGCGCTGCCTCGACGAGGCCGTCCGCGGCGTCGGCGGCGGGGCGTGACGCGAGGAACTCCTCGCAGACGGCGCACGGCTCGTGGAGGTGTCGCGCGAGGGATCGCGCGTCCTCCGCGGGAAGCGACCCGCGGAGGAGAAGCTCGTACGTCCGCGCCGTGAGGTGCGTCACAATCTCAAGACTCCTCGCCCCGCAGGCTGGCCACCTCGGCGAGGATCCGGCGCTTCACCTTCGCGCGGAAGCGCTCGAGCCGCATCGTGATCGCGCTCTTGCCGACGCCGAGCCTGGACGCGATCTCGCGCGCGGAGAGCTTCCCCTCGACGTAGAACAGCCGCACGGTCTCCTTCTCCGGTCCCTCCGGAAGCTCGGCGACCACCCGCCGGACGACGTCGAGCTCCGCGTCGCGCCCGAGCTCCGGCATCCCGGAGGCGTCCTCTGCGAGGACCATCGCCTCGAGCCCGAGGTCCTGCGAGAGCCTCTCGGCGGCGCGCCGGCGGGCGAGCCGCGAGAGCGCGCGGTTCCGCGCGATGGTGAGGAGCCACGCGCCGAACCGCGCGGGCTGGCCGAGCTTCGCGATCCCCGCGAACGCGCGGACGAACGTGTCCTGGACGACGTCGTCCGCCTCGTCCGGATCGAGCGCCGCGAACGCGCGCGCGAGCCGGTGGACGGCCGCCCGGTGCCGATCGTAGAGGGCGCGGAAGGCGGCGCGGTCCCCTCCCACCGCGCGCTCGACGAGCGCCGCGTCGTCCTCGGATCCGGCCGGGGTGGGCTCGGCGCGGGAGCGGATCGGGGAGACCACGAGCGGAGGTTAGCCGACGGCGCGGCCGGACGCCTCGTCGCGGGCGGGGTCGGCTCGGTGCCGCCCGCTAGCCGCGGACGCCGAGCGTCCGGTAGAGGCCGATCACCTCGCGCGCGACCTGCGGCCAGGCGTGGCGCTGTGCGGTGAGCCGGCCGCGCTCCCCGTAGGCGGAGGCCCGCACGGGTTCCCGCGAGAGCCGCACGAGCGCGCGTGCCCAGGCGCCGGGGTCGCGCGAGGACAGCAGCTCGCCCTCCCGCCCGTGCTGCACGACGTCCCGGTACCCCTCGACGTCGGAGGCGAGGACGGGCTTGCCCGCCGCCATGGCCTCGAGGAGCGTCACGCCGCCGCTCGGCGACTGCGCCGTCGCGCAGACGACGTCCGCGGTCGCGTACCAGTCGGCGCGCGCCTCGTCGACGTGCCCGGCAAAGACCACGTCCTCGGCGAGGTCGTGCGGGATCGACGCTCGGGCGCGCGCGAGCTGCGGCCCGTCGCCCACCACGAGCAGCCGTGCGTCGATCTGGCGCCACGCGCGCTGGAACGCGGTGAGCATGAGGTCGAGCCCGTTGCGGCGCTCGACCTTGCCGATCCACAGCACGTTCAGCTTGCCGTCCTCGAAGCGGCGCAGCCTCCGCCCGCGCGAGAAGCGCTCGACGTCCACGCCGCCGCGGATGATGCGGACGTCGCCGCGGATCGTCCCCTCGATGCGGCCCAGGCACGCGCGGGAGACCGCGACCGCGGCGTCGAGCCGGTCGAGATAGCGCTGGAGCGTGTTGCGGGCGAGGCGCAGCAGGAGCCCCGGCGGCGCGTGCGCGTGGAAGGTCCCGACCACCGGCCCGGTGGCGTGATGCACGGCCAGGAGCGGCAGCACCGGGGTGAGCGGCGCGTGCACGTGGACGACGTCGAAGCGCTCGCGCGCGAGCACGTCGCGGAGCGCCGCACCGCCGCGGCCGGTGACGCGCGAGAGGACGCCGCCGCGCATCACGTCGCGCGCGGAGCCCACTCGGATCACGTCGTCCGCGCGATCGTCGTCGTCCCGCCGCCGCCCGGGAGCGCCGCCCGTCAACACCTTCACCGTGTGCCCGAGACGGCGAGCCTCGCGCGCGAAGCCGGCCACGGCCTCGCGCACCGCGCCGGACCCGCCGTCCCATTCCTCGGTGACGATGCCGATGCGCACCGCGAACCCGCCGCCGCTAGCGCGGCAGCGCCTGCCGCGGCTGGAACTTGAT
>DASSQM010000537.1:0-2045 GCA_035702465.1 Anaeromyxobacter sp.
CGTGGGCTCGTCGAGGAGCAGCACCTCGGGCTCGTGGAGGAGCGCGCAGGCGAGGGCGAGCTTCTTGTACATGCCGCCGGAGAGCGCGTCGGCGCGGCGATCGACGAACGGTCCGAGGCGGGTGATGTCGAGGAGCCGGGCTGCGCGCTCGCGGTAGACCTCGCGTGGGAGGACGTACAGGCGGGAGAAGAAGCGGAGGTTCTCCGCCACGGACAGGTCGCGGTACAGGCTGTACTGCTGCGGCATGAGCCCGAGGCGCTCCCGCACGCGGCCGCCTGCGGGGTCGACGCCGAGCACGCGCGCCTCGCCGCCGTCGATGCGGACGAGGCCCGCGAGGGCGCGGATGGCCGTGGTCTTCCCCGCGCCGTCGGGGCCGACGAGCCCGTAGAGCTCGCCCTTCTCGACCTCGAACGAGAGGCCGTCGAGCGCGGTCACCGCGCCGAAGCGGCGGACGAGGGCGCGCGCGGAGAGCGCCGGCACGCCCTTCGCCTCCCCGTCGCCTTCGGCGACGTTGGGCTCGGGGTGAACGGGCGACGACACCCTGCTACCTCCGCTCCGTCCCGGGCAGCGTCACCTGGACCGGCATGCCCGCGCGGAGCTTCCCGTCCCGGTTCGCCACCACGACCTCCACCGGGTAGACGAGCCGGTCGCGGTCGGTGCGCGTCTGGATGTTGCGCGGGGTGAACTCCGCCTCGAGCGCGACGGTGCGCACGGTCCCCTCGAACGACTCGCCGGGCCAGGCGTCCGCGACGACCTGGGCGCGCGCGCCCGGCTTCACGGCCCCGACCTCGGCGTTCGGCAGGTAGAAGGTGGCCTTCACCTCCGACAGGTCGACGAGGCGCGCGAGGACCGCGCCCGGCGCGACGAGCTCCCCGGCCTCGTGCGGCAGCGTCGCGACCTCGGCGTCGCGCGGCGCGCGGATCTCGCACTCGCCGACGAGCAGCTTCGCGCGCGCCACGGCCGCCTCGCCCGCGCGGATCTGCGCGCGCGCGGCGTCGTACTGGCGGGCGAGCCCGGTCGCGCTCGCCGCGGTCTGGTCGATGTTCGACTCCGCGACGTCGGCGGGCAGGCCGGAGAGCCTCCGGGCCTGGCGCTCCGCCGCGCCGCGCTGCGCCTCGAGCGCGACCGCCTGCGCGCGCGCAGAGGCGGCGCGCGCCTCGGCCTCCGAGAGCTGCGCCTGCGGATCGGCGCAGTCGAGGCGCAGGAGGAGGTCGCCCTGCTTCACGCGGTCGCCCTCGCGCACGCGCAGCTCGACGATGCGCGCGCCGACGCGCGACGACAGGTCGACTCGGGTGCCCTCGATCTCCCCCGACCCACCGGAGGGCCCGGCCAGGGCACGGGCCTGCTTCCACAGGCGCAGGGCGATGAGACCGCCCAGCACGACGACGAGCACGGCGAGGACGGCGACGACACGGCGCATTCGGCGCTCCGCTCCTTGCCCGCGTGCTGCGGGCACCGCTGCGGGTCGCAAGGGGCGTGCCGCGGGTCCTGCCACGGCGCGCCGCGGCCCTCCGGCGTTTCCGCGGCGCCCCCGGGGTGGAGTGTAAGGAGATCCGACGGCAGCGTCGGTGGGGCTTACGGCATGACGGGGTTGCCGACCGTGAACCCGCCGGGAATCTGCGGCCGCCGCCGCGGGCATCGGGCTTGCTCGGGTGGTGTGGCGATGGGACTCGCGGGTGCGGCGGTCATGATCGTCCTGGCGGCGGAAGCGGCGGCGGCGCCGAGCGCGACTGCGACTGCGATCTCGACCCCGACGCCAACCGCGACCGCGACCGCGACCCCGACCGCGACCCCGACCCCGACCCCGACCGCGACCCCGACCGCGACCCCGACCCCGACCGCGACCGCGACCGCGACCCCGATCCCGGCCCTCACCCTCGCCGACGCCCTCGCCGAGCTCGACCGCCAGAACCTCACGATCGTCCCGGCCCGCGCGCGCGCCGACGAGGCGAACGCGCTCGCGCTCCAGGCGCGCGCGCCGCTCCTGCCGACCGTGACGGCGCAGGGCTCGTACCTCCGCAACAGCGACCAGTTCAAGCTCGGAC
>DASSQM010000538.1:0-7508 GCA_035702465.1 Anaeromyxobacter sp.
CGGCTTCTTCTTCCGGTTCCTCCTCCAGCCGAACGCGCTGCGCGAGGCCGGCGTCCCGATCTCGGACGTCGTGCTGTTCCTCGCCGAGGCGTTCGCGTTCCTCGCCGTCGACGTCGCCGCGGGCGCCTGGTTCATCCGCCGGTTCGCCGCGCCCCGGCGCCGGGCCTGGGTGCTCGCCGTCGGGCTCGTGCTCCTGTCGGCGGCGGAGCGCGTGTACGGAGGCGTCCTCACCTACTTCGGCGGGCCGTCGATCTTCGCCGCCTCGACCGTGCTCCCGCTCCAGATCCCGGTGCGGTTGTACTCCTTCTCCGAGGCGATCTTCGGCAAGCGCGCCATGAAGGACCCGTTCGTGGGGACGGACGCCTCGAAGCGCCTCCCCGCGGGCGTGGCGCCGGAGGCGTTCCGGCTCGCGCGCAAGCCGGACGTGCTCTTCATCGCGGCGGAGAGCCTGCCCGCGGACCACCTCGACGAGAAGACCATGCCGCGGCTGTGGCGGCGCGCGCAGGAGGGGGCGCTCTTCACGCGCCACTACGCCGGGGCGAGCTCGACGAACTACACGCTCTTCACGCTCATGTACGGCCTCCAGGCGCAGAAGCTCGAGGCCACGGTGGGCGCGGGGCGGAGGCCCGTGCTGTTCCCGGCGCTCGGCGCGAACGGCTACCAGATGAAGGTGCTCGCCGCGTCGTGCGTCGACTGGATGGACCTCAAGGACACCGTCTTCGGCGGGCTCCGCGAGGAGGACCTCAAGACCTGGTGCCAGGACGTCGAGCCGCCGAACCGCGACGCCGCGATGCTCGCGGAGGCCGACGCGTTCGCGCGCGGCGCGGCCGCGGACCGGCCGGTGTTCCTCTTCCTCTTCTTCTTCGGGACCCACTTCAACTACTTCCTCGACCAGGAGGACGAGGTCTTCCAGCCGTACTGGGACGGCGCGGGGGGGATCAAGGCGACGAACGCGCCCGGCCCGCTCATCGCCGCCCGCGCGCGGAACGCCGCGCACAAGCTCGATCGCGTGCTCGACGGGTTCCTCACGGAGTTCGAGCGCGTGCGCGGCCGCGCGCCGATCGTCGTCTTCACGGGCGACCACGGCGAGGAGTTCCGGCAGAAGGGGCACCTCGCCCACGGCTCGGCGGTGACGAGCGAGCAGATCCACGTCCCGGCGGTGTGGCTCGGCCCGGGCGTCCCCCGCGGTCGCTTCGACGCGCCGACGAGCCACGCGGACGTGGTGCCGACGCTCTTCGCGCTCCTCGGCGACCAGCACGCTCCCTCGCTCTACGCCGACGGGCAACCGATGTTCACCGCGCCGCGGGACCGCTTCGTCGTCGCCACCGTCGGGTGGGAGCCGCACTACGCCGCGATCGGCGCGGACCTGAAGGTCACGATGTACGCGGGGCTCGGCACCGCGCAGATCACCGATCCCGAGGACCGGCCCATCGAGAACGGCACGGCGAGGATGGCGGCTGCGGCGGGCCGGATCCTGAAGGCGCTCCGCGGCGAGACCGCCGAGACGGCGCAGGCGGCGGCGAGGTAGCTCGACCCCGACCGCGACCGCGTCGCTTCACGATGCGGCTGGGCGACCCCAGAGCGAGCGGACCGCCCGCGCGATGCCGCGCCACACCGTGCGCACGAGCAGCACGGTCAGCGTGAGCAGCGCGAGCGCCGCGGCGAGCGACAGCCACGGGTGGTTCCAGATGGCCCAGGCGAGCGCGGCGATGACGCCGAGCTCGGCCGTGGTCACGGCCGCGTTGCTGACGGGCTCCGGCGAGGCGTCGACGGCGGCGCGCAGACCGAGCTTCGTCGCGTGCGTGGCGAGCCCGAGCGCGCCGCCGAGGAGCGCCGCCACCACCGCGACTCGGGGGCTCCCCCAGGTGGCGAGGACGGCGAGCGCCGCCGCCGCGAACGGGCGGATGGCGGTGTGCACCGTCTCCCACGCGGTCGCGATCCCCGGCACGAGGAGCGCGAGCGCCTCGACGACGGTGAGCACCCCGGCGGCGCCGAACACGATGGGATCGCCCAGGATCCCGAGCGCACCGGGGAGGTGCCCGATCCAGCCCTGGTGCTCGGCGAGCCCGACGAAGAACACCGTGGCGTAGAGGCTGATCCCGGAGGCGTACGCGAGGCCGAGCGACTGCACGAGGGCCGTGAGCGCGTCCATGCGGTCACCCCGCCACGAGCACGGTGCCGGCGCTGCCCGGATCGAGCACGGCGCGCACGAGGTCCCCTTCGTCGAGCTTCCCCACGATGACGACGGAGCGCGCCCCGCTCTTGAGCACGTCGAACGACTCCCCGAGCTTCGGGATCATTCCCCCGGAGATCGTCCCGTCCGCGACCATCCGCTCGAACTCGGCGCGGGTGATGCGCGGGATCCGGCTCGCCGGATCGCCCAGGTCGCGGAGCACGCCCGGCGTGGAGGTGACGAGGACGAGCGCGTCCGCGCGCAACGCCCCCGCGAGCTGCGAGGCCACGGTGTCGCCGTTGATGTTGAGCGCCTGGCCGTTCCGGTCGCAGCCGAGGCACGCGATGACGGGCACGTACCGACGCTCGAAGAGGTCGCCGAGGAGCGGCAGGTTGAAGCCCACCACGTCGCCGACGAGGCCGAGGTCGACGGGCTCGGGCCCCGCACCCTGCAGGACGCGCGGCGGCCGCTTCACGGCCTGCACCACGTGCCCGCTCGCGCCGTGGAGGCCCACCGGCATGACGCCGTTCGCGAGGAGCCGCGCCGAGAGGTCGACGTTGAGCTGGCCCGCCACCACGTACTTCATCACCTCGAGCGTGGCGGGGTCGGTGTAGCGCCGCCCCGCGACCATGCGCGTCTCGAGCCCGAGCCGCTTCTGGAGCGCGGTCGCCTGCGGTCCGCCGCCGTGCACGATGGCGACCCGATTCCAGCCGTCGACGAGCGTGCGGAGATCGCGCGCGACGACGTCGAGCTCCGGGGAGTGGACGATCTCGCCGCCGAGCTTGAGGACGACGGTCTTCATGGCGGCCACGGCCCCGGGTCTGCGAGCGACGCCCGCTCGTCGACGCCCAGCATGAGGTTCATGTTCTCGATCGCCTGGCCCGCGCCGCCCTTCACGAGGTTGTCGGTCGCGCCGAAGAGCGTGACCGTGCGCCGGCCGGCGCGCGCGGCGCCCGCCACCACGCCGACCTCCGCGTAGTTCGAGCCCGACACCGCGGCGACCTCCGGGAGCCGCTTCCGCGGGACGCGGACGAACGGCTCGCCCTCGTAGGTCTCGCGGTAGAGCCGCTCGAGCCGCTCCTGCGTCCACTCCTCCGCCAGCTCCACGAACGAGGTCGCGAGGATGCCGCGGCCGAGCGGCGCCGAGACCGGCACGAAGCGCAGCGCGAGGTCGCGGGCGCCGGCCGCGCGGAGCGTCTCGTCGATCTCCGGCACGTGCTGGTGCTCGAGCGGCTTGTACGTGCGCAGGTTGCCCGCGCGGACCGGATGGTGGGTGCCCGCCGACGGCGCCGCGCCGGAGCCGGAGGAGCCGGTGATCCCCTGCACGTGCACGACGCCCTCGAGGAGGCCGGCCTTGGCGAGCGGGAGGAGCGAGAGCTCGATGGTGGTCGCGAAGCAGCCGGGCGACGCGACGAGCCGCGCCCCCCGGATCCGCTGGCGGTTGAGCTCGGGGAGGCCGTAGACGAAGTCCCGGAGCCGCTCGGGGCAAGGGTGCACGTGCCTGTACCAGCGCTCGTACGCGGCGCGGTCCTGGAGGCGGAAGTCGCCGCTCATGTCGACGACGCGTAGGGAGGCGCCGCCCGCCTTCAGGATCGCGTCCACCGCGCCCGCGGCGACCGTGTGGGGGAGCCCGAGCAGCACGGCGTCGACGCCGCGCGCCGCCTCCTCGGGGGGGATGCCCTCGAAGACGAGCGGCGTCAGGCCCTCGAGCGCGGGATCCGCGGCGGACAGCGGCTCGCCCACGAAGTCCACGGACGCGACGCGGACGAGCTCCACGTCGGGGTGCACGAGGAGGCGCCGGATCATCTCCGCGCCGCCGTAGCCGGAGCCGCCGATCACCGCGGCCCGGAGGCGCTTGCCCGCTGCCATGCCGGGCCCTTATACCGGGAGCGCCCCGGCCCCGCCCGAATGCCGCCGCCCCTGCAAGGCACCCTCGACGACGCGCTCGCCTGGCTCGCGGGCGAGCGCCTCGCGATGGAGTCCCTCCTCGCCGAGCTCGTCGAGCACTCCTCGTTCACGCAGGACGTCGCCGGCGTGACGCGCGCCGCGGCGGCGGCCGAGGCGGCGCTCGCGCGCGCTGGCCTCGCCACGGAGCGCATCGACGGCATGCGCTTCGGCCCGCACGTCGCCTTCCGCGGGCCCGCGCGCGGCGCGCCCGTCTTCCTCGTCGGCCACACGGACACGGTCTTCCCGGCGGAGGCGTTCTCCGGGTTCCGCAAGGACGGCGACCGCGGCCTCGGCCCCGGCGCGTTCGACATGAAGGGCGGCATCGCGGCGCTGACGTTCGCGCTCGCGGCGGCGGGGCGCGCCGGCGTCCTCGAGCGCGTTCCGGTGGCGGGCCTGCTCGTGGCGGACGAGGAGGTGGGCTCGCCGGAGTCGCAGCCCATCCTGCGCGAGCGGTCGCGCGGCGCCGCGTGCGCGCTGGTCTTCGAGTCGGGGCGGGCGGGGGATCTCGTCGTCGTGCGCAGGAAGGGCGTCGCGTCGATCGTGGCCGAGGCGCACGGGGTCGCCGCGCACGCCGGGAACGAGCCCGAGAAGGGCCGCAGCGCCATCTGGTCGCTCGCGCGGTTCGTGGAGCGCGTCCAGGCGCTGTCGGATCCGTCGCGCGGCGTCAGCGTGAACGTCGGGACGTTCCGCGGTGGCACCTCGCGGAACACGGTCCCGGAGCACGCGCGCTGCGAGGTGGACCTGCGCTTCGGGACCGCCGCGGACGGCCGCGCGCTCGAGGCCGCCCTCCGCGAGGCCGCATCGGCCGCGGCCATCCCCGGCACGCGCATCGAGGTCGCCGCGGGCGCCTCGCGCCAGCCGCTCGAGCGGACCGCCGCGTCGGCGGCGCTCGCGGCGGAGTACGGCGAGTGCCAGGTGGAGAGCGGGCTCGGCTCGGGCGAGGCGCCGCTCTCCGGCGGCGGCTCCGACGCGTGCACCACCGGCGCCGCGGGCATCCCGTCGATCGACGGGCTCGGGCCACGCGGGAAGGGCTTCCACACGACGCACGAGGAGGTGGACCTCGCCTCGCTCGTGCCGAAGGCGCAGGCGCTGCTCCGGTTCCTGTGGAAGCGGGCGTCGAGCTCCGGCTAGCGGACCCGCTCCTTCCCCCAGCATCCGAGGATCCGATCGCCGGCGAGCTGCCGCGAGCGCTCGTCGCCGTCCTGCCATGTCGCGACCGTGAACCGCGGCCCCTTCGCCGGGAGCTGCTCGAACGACGGATCGACGGGGATCCAGCCGCGCTCGAGGCGCACCTCGGGCCACGCGTGCCACACGAAGCGCTCCCCGTCCCACGCGACGCCCACCGCGGTGCGGCCCTCGAGGCCCGCGCGCCGCGCCCGCCCGAGCCAGGCGGCCGTCTTCTCCCGGCAGCTCGCGCCCTCCGCGTGCGCCGGGGGCAGGAACCCGAGCCCCTCCGACGTCGCGTCCGGATCGCGCCGCACGCCGCAGAACGACTCCGCGCGGCGCGCGTCGGCGGGCCCGCCCACCACCATGCCGTGGAGGCGCGGCGGCTGCCGCGGCGCGGTCGCCTCGTCGTCGCGCACGAAGCGCGCGCCCTGCGCCGGGATCTCGATCGCGTCGGGGAAGCCGCCGGCGCCGGGCACGATGCGCTCCTCCGCGCCGAGCACGTTCGCGGACAGGGCGTCGCCCTCGCGGCGCGCGCAGGCGTTTCCCCGCGCGCCCGTCGCCTCGTCGAACGCGTCGACGCACGTCTCCGGGCCGACGGGCGGGAGCGACGCGCGCCAGCCCTTGCGCGGCGGGAGCGCGATGGCGCGCGCGAACACCACCTCGGCGAGCACGGCGGGCACGGCGCCGTCGGCACCCGACACCTTGAGGCCACCCTCGTCGTCCACGACGCGCATCCGCCCGCCGCGCCAGCGACCCTCGCGATCGACGTCCAGCTCGACGCGCCGGGACGACCTCTTCCCGCCGGCCTCGGCGGGCGCGCGCCGCTCGGAGCTCCAGGTCGCGCTGCACCCCTCGCCCTCGCAGCGGATGGCGAGCTCGACGACGCCGACGTGCTCGCCCGAGAGCTCGAAGCGCCAGCGGGCCCTCCCCTCCGGGAGCGGCGCTCCGGCGACGACCGTCGCGACCGCGAGCGCGAAGCCGATCATGGTCCCCCCTCCGCGCCGGGCGCGCGCCGCCGCCGCCACAGGACCACGGCGACGGCGACGACCGCGCCGACGATGACCACCGTCCACGCGACCCGCGTGTAGCGCTCGAACAGCGCCACGAACTCGGCGGCGTTCTTCGCGAACAGCGCGCCGCCGGCGAGGAGGAGCGCGTTCCAGAGCGCGGCCGAGATCCCGCCGTAGAGGAGCACCTTCGCGAGCGGGATGCGCGACGCGCCCGCGGCGATGAAGAAGAACGCCCGGATGCCCGGGAAGAAGCGGTTCACCACGAGCAGCAGATCGCCCCACCGCCGGTAGCTCGCCTCGAAGCGCGCGAGCCGCTCTGCGGAGAGGCCGCTCCGCGCCGCGAGCCGCCCCTCCAGCCGCCGGCCCACCACGACGCCGATGCGGTAATCGATCCAGGCGCCGACGAGGGCGCCCGCCGTCACCGACGCGAAGGTGGCGGGCCAGGAGAGGGCGCCCTCCACCGCGTACCAGGCGCCCAGCACGACGAGGAGGTCGCCCGGGAACGGCGGGAAGACGTACTCGACGAGGGTCGCGAAGAACAGGACGAGCGGCGCCACGTCGCCGGTTCGCGACACGGCGCCGCCGAGGGCGTCGACCATGCCCTGCAGGGTGGTCACCGGCTGCCGATGTTAGCGCATGCCGGCGACCGTGAGCTCATGGGCCTGCGGGAGCCCGCGTACGGCCGCGCACGAAGCCCCACACGTACAGGGCGATGGCGGCGATGACGAGCAGGTGGATCGCGCCGACGGTCACCTTGAACGCGAGCGCCACGATCCACGCGAGCAAGAGCAGGGAAGCGAGCAGCCAGAGCATCGGTTCACCTCCTTCGAGCTCCAATTTCCTTCGGCCGGCCGGGGCGCGCACGGCGGGCGGGCGGGGCCGCGCAGGGCCGCATGCTATGGTGGCGCGCCCGTGGCCGCCCGCCACCCGACCGCGATCGCGATCGCCCTCGCGCTCCTGTGGCTCGCGCTCGGGTACGCGAACGTCGCGCGCGGCGCGGCGCACGCCGGCGCCGGCTACCGCTTCTGGGCGTTCCAGCACCACTGCTACTCGGACGTCATCGCCATGCACGGCGACCGCTACCTCGGCGGCGGCCGCCCGCGGCCCTACCTCGACGACAAGATCGAGTACCCGGTGCTCCTCGGTCTCGCGCTCTGGGCACCGTCGTTCCTCCCGGGCGGCCCTCTCGCGCACTTCACCGCGACCTACCT
>DASSQM010000539.1:0-2676 GCA_035702465.1 Anaeromyxobacter sp.
CAGGCGCTCGAGATCGATCACCGCGCGGTGAAGATCCTCACCGGCATCGGCCTGCCGTCCGCCTGCATGCTGCACGGGTACGTCGGGTTCATCTTCGGCGGCATCAAGGCGAACCCCTGGTGGTCGACGCCGCTCATGCCGGTCATCTTCCTGCTCTCGGCGGCGGTGTCGGGCATCGCGCTCCTCATCCTGCTCTACCAGATCACCTCGAAGCTCCAGCGCCGGCCCATCGTGGGGGAGACCGTGCAGGGCATGGCGCGGTGGCTGTGGTTCTTCCTCATCATCACGGTGACGCTCGAGCTCCTCGAGATCATCATGCTCGCCTACGAGCGCTCCGAGCCCTGGGCCATCATCTCGCCGCTGCTCACCACCCGGCTCCAGTTCTCGTTCATCTCCGTGCAGATGATCATCGGGAGCCTCATCCCGTTCATCCTGCTCATGGTGGTGGTGATGATGAACCGCTACCTCCACGAGCGGCTCCGCACCACGCTCACCTTCGTCGCGTCGCTCCTGCTCCTCGTGCAGGTGTTCTCGATGCGCTGGAACGTGGTGATCGGCGGCCAGCTTCTCTCCAAGTCGCTGCGCGGCCTCCGCTCCGGGTACGAGCCGAACTTCATCTTCGACCACGCGGGCGGCTTCGACCGCGAGGGCATCCTCGTCGCGATCGCGTTGTTCGTGGCGCCGTTCGTGCTCCTGTACCTCTTCGACCGGATCCTCCCCATCGAGCCTTTGGCGGAGTCGCACGAGGAGCTCGAGGCCGCGGAGGACGTGTCGCCGGGTGCGGCTGCGTAGCCGCGCGAGCGTACGGGGGGAACGGGACGATGACGGACCGCGTGGCAGACCTGGAGGCGAAGGTCGCCGAGCTCGCGGCGGGGCTGCGCGCCGCCGAGGAGCGGCTCGCCGGGCTCGAGCGCGTCACGCCGCGCGCCGCGGCCGCGAGGCGCGCGGCGGCGGCCGCGCAGGCGGCGGCTGCGGCCGAGGGTCCCGCAGCGGCGGTGCCGTCCGCCGCCGCCACGCTCACGTTCGTGGGCCGCACGCTCCTCGTCCTCGCCGGCGGCTTCATCCTCCGCGCGCTCACCGACGCGGGCACGCTGCCGCCGACGATCGGCGTCGCGCTCGGGCTCGCCTACGCCGGCGCCTGGGTCCTGCTCGCCGACATCGCGGGGCAGCGCGGCGCGAAGTGGAGCGCCGCGTTCCACGGCGCCGCCGCGGCGATGCTCGGCTTCCCGCTCGTCTTCGAGGCGACCTTCCGCCTCAAGCTCCTCTCGCCGTCGAGCGCGTCGGTGCTGCTCGCCGGGCTCACCGCGGTCGCCCTCGCCGTGGCGGCCCGCCGCCGCCTCCAGGGGCTCGCCTGGCTCGTGTCGCTCGCCGGCACCGCGACCGCCGTGGCGCTCGCGCTGCAGCCGCTCGACGGGCGCGCGCTCATCCCCACCCTGTACGTGGTCCTCCTCGGCATCGCCACGCTGTGGCTCGGCTACGTGCTCGACTGGTACGCCCTGCGCTGGCCGATCGCGCTCGCCGCGGACCTCCTCGTCGCCATCATGGCGCTCCGCGCGATGTCCACGACCACCGCGGAGGGGCCGGCCACCGCGGCCATCGCGCAGGCGGCCCTCCTGCTCCTCTACTTCGGCTCCATCGCCGCGCGGACGGCGTACCTCAAGCGGAAGGTCATCGCGTTCGAGATCGTGCAGACCGCGCTCGCCATCGCGGTGGGCCTCGGAGGCGCGGCGTCGGTCGCGTCGCACTCCGGCGGCGACGCCACGGCGTTCGGGGTCGTCGCGATCATCGCCGGCGTCTGCGCCTACTGGGTCGCGTTCGATCTCGTCGAGCGCCGCCAGAAGGCGCCCGCGAACTTCACGTACTACATGACGGTCGCGCTCGTGCTCCTGCTCGCCGGGACCGAGATCGTCGTGCCGGACGCCGCGCTCGCCGTCGGGTGGGCGCTCCTCGGCGTCGCGTTCGCCGCGGCTGCCCGCTCGCGCGGCCGCAAGACGCTCGCGCTCCACGCGTCGGCGTACGCGGTGGCCGCCGCGCTCGAGTCGGGCGCGCTCTCGCACGCGTACGAGGGCGCCTTCGCGTCCGCCGCGGAGGCGTGGACCCCGGCGACGGTGGGCGAGATCCTCTCCGTCGTCGCGGCGGCGGCGGTCGCGTGGCTCTGCGCGATCGGGCCGCAGCGGCGCCGCTGGGTCGAGCGCGTCCCGCAGCTCGTCGTGACGGCGGTGCTCGTCGCCGGGCTCTCGGGCCTCGTCGTCGGGTGGATCGTGCCCATCCTCGCGGGGGCCCCACCCCACGCCGCCGCCGGCACGGTCGCGACCATCCGCACCGCCGTGTGGGTGGTCGGCGCGCTGTGGCTCACATGGCTCGGGCGGCAGGACGCGTGGGTGGAGGCCGGGTGGCTCGCGTACCCGGCCCTCGCCGGGATCGGCCTCAAGATCCTCCTCGAGGACCTCCAGCGGAGCCGGCCGGCGACGCTGTTCCTCGCGTTCGCGCTGTACGGCGCCGCGCTCATCCTCGTCGCCCGCGGCCGCCGGCGCGAGGGGCCGACCACCGCGATCTAGCCCCGCCGTCCGGCGCTCCTCCGGGGCCTCACGGCGAGCGAGGGCGTGCGCAGGTTCCGCCCGCGGTCTCGCGCCGCGGAGGAACCCCGATGGCCCCACGCTCCGCCCGCCTCGCCTC
>DASSQM010000540.1:0-3714 GCA_035702465.1 Anaeromyxobacter sp.
GACCTGTCACCCCCGCCGACTGCGCCGCGCCGGCACCTCGGGATCGACCCCCAGGAAGGCGATCGCGTTCCCCCCGCACACGCGCCGCACCACCGCCTCCGAGAGGCCCGCGCGCGCGAGCCGGTCGGCGGCGCGCGCGAGGGCGAGGAGGTCGCCGCCACCCACGCCCGCGTCCGAGCCGAGGACGAGGCCCTCCGGCCCGAGAGCGCGCACGATCGCGACGGCGGCGTCGAGGCCGTCCTTGCGCGCGCGCGTGCCCGCCGCGGACAGCGGCAGGCCGGCGAGGTAGCCGCACGCCCGGATCGCGCGCACCGTCCGCTCGTCGGCGCCCGCCACGAGCACCTTGCCCGGGTCGAGCTCCGCCGCGCGCAGCACCGCGAGGACGCGCTTCGTCATGCGCTCGCGCGCCCGCCACGGCGCCTCGACGAGCACCGGCAGCCGCAGCTCGCGGGCGAGCTCGAGCTGGCGCTCCAGCACGCGCTCCTCGTGCTCGCCGCCCTCCGCGAGCCCCACCGCGCCGAGCGCCGCCACCTCGGGACGCCCGAGCGCATCGGGCAGCTCGGCGAGGAGCGCCTCGAGGCCGCGCAGCGGGATGCGCCGCGGGTGGACGCCGAGCGCCGCGAACGCCGCGAGGCCCTGCCTGCGGAGCCTGCGCACCGTGGCGACGATCCCGTCCCATCCGCGGCGGATCCCCGCCGGCGTCGCGGGCACGACCGCGTCGTCCGACGGCACGAGCGCCCCCGTCACGCCGAAGAACCGGAGGTCCTCGACGTCGCGGGCCCCGAGGTCGCCCGCGCGGAGCAGCCCGTCGAACGCCATCGGGGCGATGCTACCGCGGAGGCTCGGCCGGACGGACGAGCAACGTCGCGCCGCCGTCCTCGACGCGGTCGAGCGCGAGCGCGGACGCGAGCGGCAGCTCCACGGGGCCGAGCACGAGCGCGCCTCCCGGCCGGAGCGCCGCGACGAGCCGATAGAGGACTGCCGCGGCGGCCGCCGGCTCGAAGTAGATGAGCACGTTCCGGCACAGGACGACGTCGAACGGCGCGCCCGCGGGCAGCGGGTCCGCCGCCAGGTTGTGTCGCGCGAACGAGACGAGGGCACGGACGGGGTCGGCGACCCGCCTCCGATCGACCGCGGGCGTCGGCTCGAGCCACCGGAACGCGAGGAAGTCCGGGAGGCCGCGCAGGGACCGCGGCCCGTAGATCCCCGCGCGCGCGGCGGCGAGGGCGCGCTCCGAGACGTCGGTGCCGAGGATGCGATCCCCGCGGCCCTCGCGCCCGGCGTCGAGGAGCGCCATCGCGACGCCGTACGGCTCCTCGCCGCTCGCGCACCCTGCGCACCAGATCGAGAGCGCGCCCGGCGCGCGCCTCGCGAGCCGCCCGATCGCGGCGAGCTGCGGCGGGTGGCGCCAGAACGCCGTCTCGCCCACGAGCGCGTGGTCGACGAGCGCCGCGACCGCGTCCGGCTCGCGCGCGGCGGCGCGGCGCGCGAGCGCCATCGGATCCTCGCCGAGCGCGAGCGCCGCCTCGCGCAGCCCGTGCTCGAGGACGCGGTCGAGCCCGCCCGCGAGCGACACGCCCGCGGCCTCCTCGAGGACGCGGGCCAGCTCCGCGAGCGCGACGGTGGGACGGCCGTCCACGCCAGGAAGTTACCAGGGGATCGGACCGTCCGCGTACTTGATATCCGGACCGGCCGGAGCCTAGCCTGCCGCGTCATGGCCAAATCGAAGACCGCGGTCGCCGCCATCGTCCTCGCCGCAGGCAAGGGCACGCGGATGAAGTCGTCGAGGGCGAAGGTGCTGCACGAGCTGGGCGGGCGACCGCTCGCCTGGTACCCCGTGAAGCGCGCGCTCGACGTGGGCGCCGACCCCGTCGTCGTGGTGGTCGGGCACCAGGCCGAGGCGGTGGAGGCCGCGCTCGCCGCGGCGCTGCCGGGGGCGCCGATCCGCTTCGCGATCCAGACGGAGCAGCTCGGGACGGCGAACGCGGTGCTCGCCGCGAAGGGCGCGCTCCGCGGCTGGAAGGGTCCCGTCGCCATCGTCTCGGGCGACACCCCGCTCCTCGAGGCGGACACCCTCCGCCGCGTGGTGGCGGCGCGCGCGAAGGCGAAGGCGGCGCTCGCCTTCGCGACGATGACGCTCGAGGCGCCGCGCGGGTACGGCCGCGTCGTGCGCGACGCCGGCGGAGAGCCCGTGCGCGTCGTCGAGGAGAAGGACGCGAGCCGCGACGAGCGCGCGATCCGCGAGGTGAACGCGGGCCTCTACTGCGCGGAGGCGGAGTTCCTCTGGAAGGCGCTCTCGCAGGTCGGCAAGAAGAACGCCCAGCGCGAGTTCTACCTGCCGGACCTGGTCGAGATCGCCGCGCGCCGCGGGCGGGTCGCCGCGGTGGCGGTCGACCCCGCGGAGGCGTCGGGCGTGAACGACAGGGAGGAGCTCGCGCGCGCCGGACGGGTGCTCCTGCGTCGCCGCGCGTCCGAGCTGATGCGCTCCGGCGTCACGATCGAGGATCCCGACCGCTTCGACTGCGACGAGGGCGTGGAGATCGGCGCCGACACCGTGATCGAGCCCGGCGCGCGGCTCCTCGGGAAGACGCGCGTCGGCGGCGGCTGCCGCATCGGCGCCGGCGCGGTGCTGCGCGACATGGTGCTCGCGGACGGCGTCACGATCCTGCCCTACGTCGTCGCGAACGAGTCCGCCGTCGCGTCGAAGGCGATCGTGGGGCCGTTCTCGCGGCTGCGCCCCGGGAGCGACATCGGCGAGGAGGCCCACATCGGGAACTTCGTCGAGACGAAGAAGTCGCGCATCGGCCGGGGCGCGAAGGCGAACCACCTCGCCTACCTCGGCGACTCGACCGTCGGCGCGAAGGCGAACGTCGGCGCGGGCACCATCACCTGCAACTACGACGGCGAGAAGAAGCACGCGACCCGGATCGGGGCGGGCGCCTTCATCGGCTCCGACTCGATCCTCGTCGCCCCCATCGAGATCGGCGACGGCGCTTACGTGGCCGCGGGCTCCGTGCTCACGGATCCGGTGCCGCCGGGCGCGCTGGCGCTCGGCCGCGCGCGGCAGGTGACCAAGGAAGGGTGGGTGGAAAAACGGCGGGCGGAGAAGCAGAAGAAGGAGGGGGGGGCGGAGCCGCCCTCCCCCGGCAAGGCTCCCACCCGTCAGGCGGGCTAGGGACCGGTCCTTTTCGCCCCTCCGTGATAGAAGGCGGTCTCCATGTGCGGAATCGTCGGTTACGTCGGCCCGCGGCAGTGCGTCGATCTGATCGTCGGCGGGCTCCGGAAGCTCGAGTACCGCGGCTATGACTCCGCCGGCGTGGCGGTGGTCGGCCCCGGCGCGCTCGCGGTCCGCCGCGCGAAGGGGAAGCTCGGGAACCTCGTGAAGCTCCTCGCCGACGGCCCGCTCCCGGGCTGCACCGGGATCGGGCACACCCGCTGGGCGACCCACGGGCGCCCCTCCGACGAGAACGCCCACCCGCACCAGTACGGCGGCGTCGCGGTCGTCCACAACGGCATCATCGAGAACCACCTCTCGCTGAAGGCGATGCTCGCGGGCAAGGGCCACAAGTTCGCCTCCGAGACGGACACCGAGATCTTCGCGCACCTCATCGCCGACGCGCTCGCCGCGGGCGCGAAGGACCTCGCCGCCGCCGTGCGCGCATCGCTCGCGCACGTGGAGGGCACGTACGCGATCGCCGTCGTCGCCGAGAAGCG
>DASSQM010000541.1:0-6885 GCA_035702465.1 Anaeromyxobacter sp.
AACCGGCGGAACCGCTCCGAGAGCACGAGCGCGCCGCCCTCCGGGTAGAGCAGCATCTTCCGCATGCTGAAGATCGCGACGTCGCCGAAGGTGCCGAGCTCCTTCCCCCGGTGCGTCGCGGCGAGCGTGAGCGCGCAGTCCTCGACGAGCGCGATGCCGCGGCGCGTGGCGAGCGCGCGCATGCCCTCGACGTCGCCGGGGAACCCGAAGTAGTGCACGTGGAAGACGGCGACCGTCTGCGCGTCGACGAGCCGCTCCACGTCGGCGAGGTCGAAGCGGCAGCGGCCGTGCACCTCGTAGAAGCGCACCGCGCAGCCCGCGGCGAGCGCCGCCCGCAGGAGCTTGGCCGGGATGTAGCTCGGCAGCAGCACGTTCGGGCGCTCGCACCCGGACCGCGCCGCGAGGGCGGCGAGGAAGTCCTTGAACCCGTTGCTCGCGTTCGCGTACGGGTGCCACCGCGCGCCGAGCCCCGCCATGTAGTCGTGGAATCGCATGCCGTCCCCCTCCGACGTCGCCGGCGCTCACGCGCGCACGGGCTCGACCTCGCGGCGGCGCCCGAGGATGCGCTGCAGATCCGCGAGCGCGCGTCGGGCCGCGCGCGCCGCGTGCGCCATCACCTCCCGCGAGAGCCACCCGCCGCCGCGGCTCGCCACGCGCAGCGCATGCGCCTCGCGCCGCGTCCGCCGCTCCACCCCGGCGAGGAACAGGTGCAGCGCGTGCTTCGCCTCGGTCCGGCGCGGCCGGCGCGGGTACGCGACGATCGTCCAGTTCGGCACGTCGATCGCGCCGAGCTCGTACTTGTACGGCTCGGAGCCGCGCATGAAGTCGTAGAGCGTGCGGCCGTGGGCGATGGCCCACTGCATCCCGAGCGCGTGCAGGCTGCGCCCGGGCGAGTGACGGGCGAGCCGCGGCGGCACCGCGCGCGCGCCGGTGAGGTACACGGACGCGGTGCTCCGGAACGAGAAGCCGTAGTTCACGGCGCAGCGCCGGCCGTCCACGCGCAGGAACGCGAGGAGGAGCCAGCCGCGGCGGGAGAGGCGCTCCGCCACGTCGCAGTGGAACTCCGCCTGGGCCGGGTCGGCGAACGCGCCCCAGTAGCCGTCGCGCGCCCAGCGCTCCTGGTGCATGTCGACGAACTCGCGCATCGAGGGCTCGACCGCGCCGCCCGCCGGCACGATCTCGAGCTCGACCGCGTGCTCCTTCTGCATGTTGCGGAGCCGCCGCCGCACCTCGCGCCGGTTCGCGATGTCGAAGCGCGCGATGGTCTCGTCCCACGTCTTCGCGAGCGCCGTCTGCGGGCAGCGCTCCTGGACGAAGCGCGACGTCGCCCAGCCACGCCTCGCGAACGCCTCGCAGAGGCCGTGGCCCATGCGCGAGCGGTCCGGCGTCTCCTCGAGGACGGCGACGTCGAAGACCTCCGGGTGCGCCGAGAGGTGGGCGGCGAGCGCCTCGGCGCAGTCCGCCTCGCGGCCCCGCGCGGCGAGCACGTCGAGGTAGTCCGAGTCGCGGTGCCCGACGAAGAGGAGGCGCCGGAGCCCGAGCGGCCCGAGCACGCGCTCGACGTAGAGCGGCGCGATCGCCGCGAGGCCGTCGGGGCCGCGCAGCGTCACGAGGTGGAGGCGGGCGTCGCGCCGGCCCTCGCCGAAGTGCCGCCACCAGGTACGCTGCCACTCGAACGACTGGAACACCGAGGCGTCGCTCCGCTCGAGGAGCGCGTTCCACTCGCGCTCGAGCGCGTCGAACCCGACGCCGTCGTCCACGACCGCGACCTCGAGCCGGCCTCCCGGGACGGCGCGGGGGAGGGCCCCCGCGAGCGGCGGCGCGACGGTCAGCTCCCCGGGTGCTTGGAACGACATGGGCCCTCGCCTCCTCGAGCGACGTGACGTCACATGGGCTGCGCGCCGAGCGTGCCGAGCGGGGGCGGATCGCCGTCGTGCCGCCGCATGGCGGCGAGGTGCATGGCGACCTTCCACTTGGACCAGGCGTAGAGCTTCTCCGCGCCGGAGAGGATGAGCCGCAGGTACGCCTCCCGCGCGCTGTTCCCCACGCGCTGCCGCCGGATCTCGAACGGGTCGGCGCCCATCTCCAGGGGGCCGGAGTTCACCGCGAGGGCGGCCTCGTAGCCGGCGGCCCGCGCACCGTCCTTCACGCGATCGTCCACGTCGCCGTACGGGTATGCGACCACCGGCAGCGGGTCCGCCGCGAGCGACGCGAGCACCTCGCGCGACCGCGCGAGCTCGTCGGCGAGCTCGTTCGGGCTCGCGCGCGTGAGCCGCGCGTGCGTCATGGTGTGCGAGCCGAGCTCCATGCCGGCGTCCTCCAGGGCGCGCATGCCCTCGACCGAGAGGAGCGGGACGCGCAGCTCGGGCGCGGTGTCCCAGTGGTTCGTGCGGCGGTGGAGGTCGAGCACCGGAAAGAACGCGGCGGTGAACCCGAGCCAGCGCAGCACCGGCAGCGCGTTCACGAGGTTGTCCGCGTAGCCGTCGTCGAACGTGAGCAGCACCGGTCTCCCGGCGAGGCACGGCGCGCGGCCGCCCGCGCGGAGCACGTCGGACAGGCGCGGCGTCCAGTAGCCATGCTCCGCGAGCCATATCATCTGCCTGCGGAAGACCGACGCCTCCACGACGAAGTCGCTGCCGCGCCAGTCGCCATCGGCGCACACGCGGTGGTACATGAGGACGACGGGGCTCGCTTCCGGTACGGCCAGGTTCGCGTGCAATGGATCACCTCGCGCCGGGGGCGAGCTCGATCCCGACCCCGGTGCCCAGGTACGTCGCGGCCGCGCCCGCGGCGAGCCGCGGGTCGTGGTGCCACTCGTTCCACACGGCCGCGTAGAAGGTCACGCGCGGGGACCAGCGCCATGCGCCGCGCAGGTCCGCACGCGAGGCGGTGTAGCCCTGCGCCTCGAGGACGCCCCCGCCCACCGCGGCGGCCGAGAGGCTGAGGCGCGGCGCGACGGCCCAGGCCGCCCTCGCCTCGAGCGCGAGGCGCTCGAAGATACGGCCGCCGTAGCGGTCGAACGCGGGCCCGACGCGCGCCGCGGCCGCGAGCCGGAGCGGCCGCCCGGCGAGCCCGGGCGTCGCCTCGAGCTCCACGTCGCCGCCGGGCATGGTCCGCGCCGGCGCGCTCCCGGAGAGGGCCTGCGAGGCCGCTGCGGCGAGGCGCAGGTGCGCGCCGCGCGCGAGCGCGCGGGTCCACGCGGCGGAGAGCGTGGCGAAGGAGGCGCCGCCGACCTCGAAGGCCGCCGACCGCGCGGCGAGCTCGAGGCGGATGGTGTCCTCGCGCGTCTCGGCGCTCGTCGCGCTCGCCGCGAGGGAGAGCTCGCGCATCCAGGGCATCGCCGGCCTGTCGGCGAGCTCCGCCGCGCCGGAGGCGTCGATGGTCGCCGCCGCCGCGACGGTGAGGCGCCGCGTCGGGCGCCCCTCGATCGCCGCGGAGGCGCCGGAGTCGGCGTATCGCAGCGGCGCGAGCGGCGCGCGCAGGTCGAGGAGGCGCGCGAGCTCGCTGCCCGCCCCTGCGGCGAGGTCGAGGAGGCGCACCGTTGCGCGCGCGGAGCCGGTGGCGCGCCACAGCGGATCGACGTCCCACTCCGCGCGGAGCGAGCCCCCGTGCACGACCGCGGCGTCGCTCCCCGGGTACGCGAGGGCCTGCGACACCCGGAGCTGGGGCTCGTAGGCGAGCCCGAGCCGGAGCGTCTTGTGGTCGAGCAGGAGGCCGACGCGCGGCAAGACGTCGAGCGCGGCGAGGCCGCGCGGCGCGGCGCCGTCGGCGCTGAAAGCGAGCGCCGAGGTCTCGGCCCTGCCGCTCACGGTCACCTCCGCCGAGGTGCCGTCGACCGCGGCGAGCGCCGCGGAGAGGATGGCGATGGCGGCCGCCGTCATCCGCGCTCACTCCACGACGACGACGTCGCCGCGGCGCAGCCGGAAGGAGGCAGACGCGTCCTCGGCGCGCGCGAGCTTGTCCTGCGTGAAGCGGACGCGCAGGGGCCGCCCGCCGTCGGGCCTCTTGCGGAGCACGAAGATCCTGTCGCCGCTCGCCCACTGCGTCGTGCCGCCCGCGCTCGCGAGCGCCTGCAGGACCCCGGCCCCGGCGGTGAGGTCGTACACGCCAGGCTTCACCACCTCGCCGAGGACGGAGACGGTGACGAGCTTCTCCTCCTCGAGCGCGATGCTGATCCGGGGCGTGTTCACGTACCCGGCGAGGCGCGTCTCGAGCGAGCGGGCGAGGTCCTTGGGCGACATCCCGGCGGCGACCACGTCGTCCACGAACGGCAGCGAGATCCTGCCGTCGCTGCGCACGCGCGCGCGGCCTCCCAGCGCCTCGTCGTTCCACACCCGGACGGCGAGCAGGTCGCCGGGGCCGATGAGGTACGCCGGGTCGGATGCCGCCGCCTGGGGCAGATCGCGCGCCCAGACGTACTCACCGGTGTGGCTGCACGCGGCCGCCGAGAAGGCCAGCGCGGCGAGGAGAAGCATTCGGTTCGTTCGTTCGTTCATCGGAGCCTCACTGAGCGCCGCGGCCGGTCAGCACCGCGGGGATGGTCCGCGCGAGGATCTTGAGGTCGTGCCAGAGCGACCAGTTGTCGATGTAGCTGAGGTCCAGCTCCATCCAGCGGTCGAAGCCGATGCCGCTGCGTCCGCTCACCTGCCAGGTGCAGGTGATCCCCGGCCTCACGCTGAGGCGACGCAGGTGCGGGCGGCGGTACTGCTGCACTTCCGAGGGCAGCGGTGGCCGGGGCCCCACCACGCTCATCTCGCCCCGGAGGACGTTCCAGAACTGCGGGAACTCGTCGATGGACGTGCGCCGGATGAAGCGGCCGACGCGGGTGACGCGCGGGTCGTCCTTCATCTTGAAGACCGGCCCGGAGACCTCGTTCTTCGCGCGGAGCGCCTCGAGCCTCCTCTCCGCGTCCTGGTACATGCTGCGGAACTTGTAGAGCGTGAACTCGCGGCCGTTCATCCCGACGCGGCGCTGCCGGAACAGCACCGGGCCCGGAGAGTCGAGCCGGATCGCGATCGCCACGCCGAGGAGGAGCGGCGAGAGGAAGACGAGCGCGGTGGCGCTCACCACGACGTCGACCACCCGCTTCGCGGCGAGCGCGAGCCCGTCCTGCGGCACCGTCGAGAGCGAGAGGAGCGGGATCCCGTCGAGATCCTCGACGGCGCGGGTCGCGATGCGCGTCGCGAAGACGTCCATGCAGATCCGCGTCGAGACGCCGAGCTCCTCGCAGGAGAGGACCATCTCCTCGATCGCCGGGAGCCGGCGGCCCATCACGAAGATGACCTCGTCGAGGACCGTCGTCTCGACGAGCCGCTGGAAGCCGTCGAGCGTGCCGAGGATCTTCCTCGGGTCGAGCGCGCCCGGCGCCGTCCCGTCGACCACGTAGCCGGCGAACTCGTAGCCCCACTCCGGGTGGGCGGACATCGTGCGCACGATCTCGCGCGCGATGGGCCCGTCGCCCACGACCGCGTACCGCCGCGTGTTGTAGCCGCGGCGCCGCGCCGAGTGGGCGAACAGGCGGATCGCCGCGCGGTTCATCGCGAGCACGAGGAAGCCGAGCGTGAAGTAGATGCCGAAGAGGAGGCGCGAGGTGTCGCCCTTCTGCGCGTACCCGAGCGCGGCGACGCCGATCGCCACCGCGAAGAGCGCCTTCCCGAGCCGCAGGAGCTCGGTGCCAAGGCGGCGGGTGCGGTACGAGCCGTAGACCCGCCAGAGCGAGGAGAAGGCGAGCCACAGGAGGAGCGCCTCCGCGAGCACGGGCCAGTGCCGCTGGAGCGGCAGGATCTGCGGCAGCACGGTGTTCGCGAGGTGCTCGCGGATGGCGTACGCGAGCGGGAACGTCACCGCGAGCCCCGCGATGTCGAAGGACCGGAGCGACGCCTCGATGACGCGCGCGTTGCGCTTCAGCATGTCCCCTCCCCCGACGCCTACGTCCCCTGCGCATGACCTCCCGGTGTCACGAGGGCTCCCGGCGGGATCCGGCCGCTCACGACCGTCCCCGCCGCCACCACCACCCCGGCCCCGATCACCGTGCCGGGCAGGACGCGCACGCCGTCGCCGAGCGTGACGCCGTCCCCACTCCAGATCTCCGGGTCGCGCGAGTCGGGCGCGTCCTCCGCGTCGGAGATGAGGCAACCCGCGCCGATGCGCGTGCGATCGCCGATCTCCACGTACCGGCTCGCGACGATGCGCGTGGAGGGCCCGATGCGGACCGAGTCGCCGACGACGAGCCGTCCGCGCCCGACGGAGGCGAGCCGGACGTGCCCGGCCCGCGAGTCGATGAGGACGTCGTCGCCGATCTCGACGTTCGCGGCGTTGTCGACGAGCGGGCGGCCGAGCGCACGCGCGCGCAGGCCGACGCGGCGGCACCTCCAGAGGCACAGGGAGGCGGTCACCGCGGCGACGAGCCCCGCGGCGGTCTCCTCCGCTCCCCGCGCGGAGCGGGCGGGTTCGGCCGCCCGCGCCGCAGCCGGCGCGTTCCCCAGCGTTTCCACTCTTCCCCCTCCCCGACCGACGTCCCCCGACGTCCCCCGCTACGACCGACAAGAGACGGTGGTGCCGGCGTGGGGCGCGGCAACACTGCACGCTTGGGGTGAACTCCGGGTGAGTCGTACACGGACGAGCCGTGCGGTGGTCCCGTGGGGACGGGACCCGCCGCGGGTGTCTGTACCTCGACCACGCCACATGCAGGACCGCGCACCTGGAAGCAGCGTGTCCCCGCATCTCGCGTCTCGACAGGGGATCCGCGCACGCTCCGCTCGCTCGCCCTCGCCGTCCTCCTCGCCCTCGCCGCCGCCTGTGGTGGCGGCGGCGGCGCCGGGTCCTCGCCTCCGCCGCCGCCGGCGGCGGTCGACGCGGCGCGGTCGACCCTGGTGGCCGCGCCCG
>DASSQM010000542.1:0-4199 GCA_035702465.1 Anaeromyxobacter sp.
CGAGCAACGTCCGCGGCACGAGCGGCAACGTCGTGTTCCAGGGACCCGGGATCGGGACGCCTCGCCTGATCGCGGCGAGCGGCGTGAACTGGGTGCCGCCGAACACGGCGAAGGCGGTCGTCGACCTCACCGGCCTCGACACCGGCGTCTACTCGCTCGCCATCCGCAACCCGGGGGCGGCGGACAGCAACGCGGTGTCGTTCACGGTCACGCCCGGCCAGCCGACGGTGTCGTCCGTGTGCGTCGCGCCGTCCGCGCCGCCGTCGTGCGTCGCCTCCGCGCAGCAGGTGAGCACGCCGGTCAACGTCACCGTCTCGGGCACGAACTTCGCGAAGCCCGACGCCAACGGCAACGCGGCCTCGCAGGTCATGGTGTCGCCGGACGGGACGAACTTCGTGCCGCTGACGGGGAGCGCGATCACGATCGCGAGCTCCACGGTCATCCAGGTCGCGTTCGACACGCGGACGGCGGCGATCCCGGCCTGCAGCTCCCCGCCGTGCAGCGTCACCTATCACGTCGCGGTGTGGAACCCGGGAGGGCCGACTCCTCCGCAGAAGTCGAACTCCAACGTGACGTTCACGGTGACGCAGTAGCGCGTCGCCTACGCCTCGAGCGCCTTCTCGACCATCGCGACCACCTGGTCGGGGTCGAGGGGCTTCTTCAAGATCTCGTCCGCGCCGATGCGGCGGTACATGTCGATCTCGCGCTCGCTGATCCGCGAGGACATGAGGACGAGGTAGGTCTTCTTCCAGTGCGGGTGCGCCTTGACGAGGCGGCAGACGTCGGCGCCGTTCAGCTTCGGCATGTAGATGTCGAGGAGCAGCGCGTGCGGGTCGGAGGCGGTCATCTTCCGGAAGACCTCCTCCCCGTCCGAGGCGGCCTTCACCTCGTAGCCTGCCTCCTCGAACGCCGCGCCGAGGGAGTCCAGCACCGCCTGGGAGTCGTCGACGATGAGGACGGTCTTCCGGTCGTTCATCTTCCCGCCGTTATACTCCTTCGCAGCCATGGACCGGGATCCCGCAGTCGCGGGGCGCTTCTACGCCGGCGAGGCCGGCGCGCTCCTGCGCGATGTCGATCGATTCCTCGCCCCCGTCGGCGAGAAGCTCGCCGCGAAGGGCGTCGTCGTCCCTCACGCCGGGTACGTCTACTCCGGCGCCATCGCGGGCGCGGTGTACGCGCGGGTGGACGTGCCCGGGCGCGTCGTCGTCCTGGGCCCGAACCACACCGGGCTCGGGCGGCCCGCGGCCCTGTGGCCGCCCGGCGGCGCGTGGCGGCTCCCGACGGGCGACGTCCCCGTCGACGCGCCGCTCACCGAGGCGCTCGCGGCCGCGCCGCTCGTCGAGCGGGACCGCGGCGCGCACCTCCGCGAGCACGCCCTCGAGGTCCAGGTCCCGTTCCTCTCCCGCGCGCGCCCGGGCGTGTCGATCGCCGCGCTGTGCCTCGCGCACCTCCGCTTCGCGGACTGCGAGGCGATCGGCCACGCCGTGGCGCGCGCGGCGGGGGACGCGGGGGCCCTCGTCGTCGCGTCGTCGGACATGAGCCACTACGTCTCGGCGGCGGCGGCGCGCGAGAAGGACCACCTCGCCATCGAGCGCATCCTCGCGCTCGATCCGAAGGGCCTCTACGACGTGGTCCACCGCGAGAGCATCAGCATGTGCGGGATCATCCCCGCGACCGTGATGCTCGTCGCCGCGAGGGACCTCGGCGCGACGCGCGCGGAGCTCGTGCGCTACGGCAACTCGGGAGAGGTGAACGGCGACACCCGGCAGGTCGTCGGCTACGCGGGGATCATCGTCGCGTAGCGCGCCGCCGCGGCCGGAGCGCGAGCGCCGCGAGCAGGAGCGCGATCGCGCCCGCCGCCCCGCCGGAGCCGCACCCGCACCCGCCGCCGGACGCCGGGTAGATGGCGCACACGCCGGCGATGTCGTCGGCGGAGAGCGTGCGCTTCTCCGTGTCGCCCGGGGTGGTCACGGGGTACATCGTCGTCTGCGCGAACGAGGGATCGCACAGGGGCAACCCGGGTTCCCTGCCCGGATCCACCGTGCAGGTATGCGCGAGGCCGAGGAAGTGACCCACCTCGTGCGTGAGCGTGTTCTGCAGATCGATGTAGATGCAGTCCGGCTGGTCGTAGGTCCCGCACGTGACCGGTCTGATCGGTGCGCTCGGGACGCACGTGAAGTACCACCCGTTCGCCGGTCCCTGCTGCCCCCCCGCCAGCGAGCCGGAGGCGCCGTTCCAGCCGTTCACCTCGATGTCGGCGTTGATGATGCGCCCGCTGGCGGGATCGTAGAGGACGCTCGTCAACGCCACGATCGAGCGGTCCAGGGGCGTGTGGTCCTCGAAGCAGTTGAAGGTGTTCCCGCACCCGGCGGCGCCGCTCGCCATGCACGCCGCGGCCGCGGCGTTCGCGGTGCAGAAGCCCTGTCGAAACACGACGAGGTCGTCGTGCCCGCCGTCGACGCCGGTCGCCACCTCGTCGACGCGGCCGCCGAACACGAGGTCCAGGCTCGAGCAGCCCTGGCGCCAGGCCGCGAACGCGGCGCGCACCGCGTCGAGCGCGGGATCGCCCTTGCAGCTCGGCGACTGCGCGGCGGCGGCGGTGCTGACGTGGAACGGCACGACCGGCTTGGGCCAGAAGAGCGCGTTCCCGGTGCCCTTGTCCGTGGAGCGCACGTACGCGGCCGCGGGCGTGGCGATCGCGGCCGCCGCGGCGAGGCACGCGGCGCGGATCGCGCGCGAGGCGCCGCTCACCGGGCGGCCCTCACGCGCCGCTCGAGCTCGTCGAGCGGCATCGCGCCGGCGCGGCGCTCCCCGGGCCCGAGCGGGCCGGGGAGGACGTTCGCGCCGCCCAGCGCGGAGCGCGCCTCCGCGCCGTCCACGCGGAACTTCCCGAGCGCGTGGCCGTTCACGCGCCACCCGGCGGCGGCGCGCGTGAGGAACAGCACCACCTCCTCGCCCGGCTCGAACGTCGGCGCGCCGTCCACGCGCAGCGCGAGGCCGCCCGCGCGGCCGCCCGGCACGACGAGGCGCACCGCGGGACCCGCGGCACCCCTCCACGCGCTCGCGACGGCGACGTCGACGTCCGTCACGATGCGGCCGCCCGCGTCGCGGCGCGACGCGATGGCGACGACGCGCCCGCGCACGACCGCGTCCGACGAGCGCGCCATCTCCTCCACGCTCGGCACGACGAACGTCGCCGCGGCGGCGGGCATCCCGGCCGACGCGACGACGGCCAGGACGAGGGCCCGCAACCGGCGCATGCGGGGCATTGTAGCTATGCTACCTTGCGCCGGCCATGGACAAGCCTCGCGTTCGCTTCGCACCTTCCCCCACGGGCTACCTGCACATCGGCGGCGCCCGCACCGCCCTCTTCAACTGGCTGTGGGCGCGCCGCACGGGCGGGACGTTCATCCTCCGCATCGAGGACACGGACCAGGGGCGCTCGACGAAAGAGGCGGAGGCCGCGATCTTCGAGGGGCTCCGCTGGCTCGGCCTCGACTGGGACGAGGGGCCGGAGGTCGGCGGTCCGCACGCCCCGTACTTCCAGATGGATCGCCTCGACGTCTACGAGGAGCACGCGGAGCGGCTCATCCGCGAGGGCAAGGCCTACGCCTGCTACTGCACGAAGGAAGAGCTCGACGTCCTCCGCAAGAAGGCGGAGGCGGAGAAGCGCCAGTTCCGGTACCCCGGCACGTGCCGCGACAAGCCCTACGACAAGTCGCGGCCGCACGTGGTGCGCTTCCGCGTCCCGGAGCTGGGCGCCACCGGCTGGGACGATCTCGTGAAGGGGCACATCTCCACGCCGCACGAGACGCTGCAGGACGAGGTCATCCTCCGCTCCGACCGCGTGCCGCTCTACAACTTCGGCGCGGTGGTCGACGACGTGACGATGAAGGTGAACCTCGTCGGCCGAGGTGACGACCACGTCAACAACACCGCGCGGCAGATCCTCATGTACCGCGGGCTCGGCTACCCCGTGCCCCAGTTCGCGCACTTCCCCATGATCCTCGGCGCCGACAAGACGCGGCTCTCGAAGCGCCACGGCGCGACGAACGTGATGGCGTATCGCGATCTCGGCTACCTGCCGCAGGCCGTCGTGAACTACCTCGTCCGGCTCGGCTGGTCTCACGGCGACCAGGAGATCTTCGGGATGGACGAGCTCGTGTAGGTCTTCGATCTCAAGCACGTCGGGCAGACCG
>DASSQM010000543.1:0-3839 GCA_035702465.1 Anaeromyxobacter sp.
GTGCTCGAGGTGACGAAGTGGTTCACCGCGGCCGGCGGCGGCCCGCTCGATCCCACCGCGGACGCCGACCGGGCGGCGATCGAGGCGAACATGCTCGCGAACCTGCGCTTCGAGCGCGACGACGACGAGAACGGGGTCGACGACGACCACGAGTGAGCAGTCCCGCGACGATCACTCGAACACGGCCGCCAGCCGCTCGAAGTCCGGGCCCTCACGGGCGACCCGGAGGTCGTGGTAGCTGACCGCCGCGCAGACGGCGAGGAACCCCCAGGCGATCGCGGTCGCCGCCTGGTCGAGCGCGGCGACCACGGGGCGGCTCGCGCCCGCCGCGGCGATCTCCTCGAGGGCGGCCGAGACCACGAGCGCGCCTCCCAGCGCGACCACCACGGCGACGAGCGCCACCGCGAGGACCTTCCACCGCCGCCCCTTCGTCAGCTCCCAGCTTCGGGTCAGCGCGTCGCTCGTTCCTTCCCATCGCTCGGTCACGGCGGCCGGCACGGCCACCCACAAGCCGGCCGCGAGCGCGAGGCCAGGCACGACGAGCAGCACGAGCCCGAGCGTCACAGCGACCTGCGCCACGACGGTCACCGGGATCACCATCCAAAGGCGCCGGAACCCGACGAGCAGCATCTCGCCGGCGCGCGCGGGCTCGCCGCGCATGCCCCGCAGAGCGCCCGCGGTCAGCGCGCCGGACGCGACCGCTCCGAGGAGTGACGAGATCGCCCACAGGGCGCGCGAAGGCTCGACGGTTCCATCCGTGGCCATCGCCCAGAACGCCGCGAGCACGATGGCGGGCGACTGCACCGCGATCACCACGGCCGCGAACGTGGCGAAGTTGCGCCCCCACAGCGCGAGGCTTCGTCGGAGCACGGCGCCGGGGGAGAAGTCCGACACGGGGCGGGAGCGTAGCACCTCTCACCCGCTCCTGCGCACCGCCCACACCCCCGCGGCGAGGAACAGCACGTCCGGCGCCCACGCGGCGATCCACGGCGGCACGCGGCCGGACAGGCCGAGCGCCCACGAGACGCCCTGCACGGCCCAGAACAGGAGCGACACGCCCACCGACTCCACGAGCGCGGCGGAGAGGTGGCCCTTGCGGTTCCGGCGGAGCGCGAGCGCCACGGCGACGACGGCGCCGGCGACGCCGGCGAAGGGGTACGCGAGGCGGTTGTAGCGCTCGAGCAGGAACTCCTGGACGGGCAGGCCGAGCGTCCGGCGGATGTCGATCTGGTGGAGCAGCGTCGCCCAGCGCATCTGGGAGGGGCGGCCGGGCACGATCGCGAACGCCTCCGGGGGCTCCTCGAACCGGTAGCGGCGCGCGGGGGCGCGCTCGAGCTTCACGTCGCCGTCCGGGAGGAACGTGCGGTCCTCGACGTCCTCGAGGAGCCACTCGCCTCCGGCGGGGCTCATCCGGCCGGCGTCGATGCGGCGCACGAGGCGGAACGCCGAGTCGACCTCGAGCACGGTCACGCGCTCGAACCCGCCGCCGGGGAGGTGTCCGCGCAGGTTGTAGATGCGGCGCCCGTCCGCGCCGCGGAACCAGCGCTTCGGCGCGCGCGCCTCGAGGTAACGGCGCTGGTCGCCGCCGCGCCCGAAGCGCAGCGAGCCGATCTCGTCGGCCCGCTCCTCGGCGCGCACCCCGATGACGTCGTGGAGGAGGACGAGCGCCGTGCCGAGCGCGAAGGTGACGGCGAGCACCGGGCTCGCGAGCCGCCACGGGCCGAGCCCCATCGCCCGCATCGCCGTGTACTCGCGCGTGCGCCTGAAGCCGGACACCGCGATCGCGGACCCGAGGATCATCGCCACGGGCGCGACCATGCGCGTCACCACCGCCGCCTTGTTCGCGTACAGCTCCAGCACCGCCGGAAGCCACCCCGGGCCCCCGAAGCCGGACGAGTTGTCGACGAAGTCGACGGCGAGGTAGATGGCGACGACGCCGACGAGCGCCGCGAAGATCGCGGCGAGCGTGCGCCGGGCGACGTACGCGAAGAGGATCACCGCACCGCCCCGACGCCGCGCCGCGCCTGGTGCGCGACGAGGAGGAGCGCGACGGCGGACAGCACGATCGTGGGGAGCTGCAGCGCGACCGCGGCGGGCAGCGCGCCCTTCTGCGCGAGCACCTCGCCGCCCCGCAGGAGCACGTAGTGCGCCACCACCGCGAGCAGCGTCGCGCCGACCGCGAACGCGCGCCCCACCCGCCGGGAGGCGCCGAGCGGCAGCGCCAGGAGGGCGAACGGGATCACGGCGAGCGGCTGCGCGAGGCGGCGGTGGAAGTACCCCTCGAACCGCCAGGCCTCGGCGGCGTCGCCTCGCGATCGCGCGTCGCGGATCCTCGCCCGCATGGCCGGCGCCGTCATCTCGCGGGCGCTGCTCGCGAGCGCGTTGCGATCCCGCAGCGCCGTCCCGAGCCCGATGACGAGCGATGCGCGCCGGAACTCCGCGGTCGCGTACTCGTCGGCGGCGGCGGTCTCGCGGTGGAGCTCGCCGTTTCCGAGGACGAGCTGCATCTCCTCGCCCTCCCCCACGGGCTCGAGGCCCCCCGTCTTCGCGAGGGCCAGCACGGGCGAGGAGGGGTTCGAGTGATCGCTGATGAGCACGTTCTCCCAGCGCCCGCCGTGCACGCGCTCCGCGTACAGCGTGTAGCCGGGGATCTGGTCGTAGAACGTGCCGGCGCGGACGTCGCTCGTGACGTTCCGCTTCACGACGTCGTTCAGCCGCTCTCGCCCCGCGGCGAGCGCGGCCGGCTCGAGCGAGAGCGACATCCAGAGCCCGATGGCCGCGGTGACGACGGCGAGCGCGAGCGGCACGCGGACCAGGCGCGCCGGCGAGACGCCCGCGGCCGCGAGGGCGATCACCTCGCGGTCCTCGGCGAGCCGGCCGACCCCGATCACCGCCCCGAGCAGGAACGCGATCGGCAGCACGTAGCCGAGCATGTGCGGCAGGAGGTCGACGATCACCGCGGCGATGTCGACGGGCGACACGCCCGAGCCGAACAGGACGTCCGCCTGCGCGAGGAGCTGGGTGGCGAGCAGGAGCTGCGTGAGGAAGACGACGCCCGCGACGAACGGGAGGAGGATCTCCTTCGCGAGATACCGGTCGAAGAGCGTCATGCCCCTCCGCGCGGCGCTACCCCTTCGGCGACCCGAGCTTCGCCTGGAGCGCGGCGTCCTTCGCCTCGACGTCCTCCGCCATCCTGCGGCGCTGCGCGCGCACCTTCTCGGCGAGCTGCGCGTCCGAGCGGGCGACGATGCGCGCGGCGAGGAGGCCCGCGTTCCGCGCGCCCGCCTTGCCGATGGCGAGCGCGCCCACGGGCACGCCGGCGGGCATCTGCGCGGTGGCGAGGAGCGCGTCGAGCCCCTTCAGGTCGCTCGCCGCGAGCGGCACCCCGAGCACCGGCAGCTCGGTCTCCGCCGCGCAGACGCCGGCGAGGTGCGCCGCCGCGCCCGCGCCGCAGACGATCACCTGGATGCCGCGCCCCGCCGCCTCGCGCGCCAGCTTGCCCGTGCGCTCGGGGGTGCGGTGCGCGGACGACACGTGGACCTCGGACGCGACGCCCAGCTCGTCGAGGGCCTTCTTCGCCTCCGACATCGTCTCCCAGTCGGAGTCGGAGCCCATGAGGATGAGGACCTTCGGAGCGCTCATGGCTTCTGTCCTATGTCCTTGCGGTACTGCATGCCGCGGAACGAGATCGCGGAGGCCGCCCGGTACGCGCGACGCGCGGCGTCGTCGAGGCCGTCGCCGAGCGCGCAGACGGTGAGCACGCGGCCGCCGCTCGTCACCACGCGCCCGTCCGCGCCGCGCGCGGTGCCGGCCTGGAAGACCTGCGCGCCGTCCGGGAA
>DASSQM010000544.1:0-8821 GCA_035702465.1 Anaeromyxobacter sp.
CCGCGCCCGCTCTCCACCGCCTCGACGAAGAGCCGCCGCACGGCCTCGTTGATGGGCGTCTTCATCCCGTGCTGGCCCGCCGCCTCCTGCGCGAGGCGCTGGTCCTTCTCCGCGAGCCGCACCGCGAACCCCGGCGCGAACGCGCCCTTCTCGACGAGGTCGCCCTTGATGAGAAAGAGCGGCGAGTGGAACGAGGACGCCTGGAGCACCTCCACGAGGCGCGAGACCGAGAGGCCGCCGGCCACGGCGAGGGCGAGCGCCTCGGCGAACCCCGCCACCATGGCGTCGCCGACGGCGTTCACGCACAGCTTCACGAGCGCCGCCTGGACGGGATCGTCCATCTCGAACATGCGCGCGGAGACGGCGTGCAGCGCCGGGCGCGCGCGCTCGCGCGCCGCGGGCGGGCCGCCGGCGACGAGGACCACCTGCGCCTGCTCGGCGGCGTGGCGGGACCCGAGGATCGGGCACGCCACGAACGTCGCGCCGGCGCGCGCGGCCTTCTCCGCGATCGCCGCCGCCGACCGCGTGCCGGCCGTCGACATGTCGACGAGCACGTCGCCCTTCGCGAGCCCGGCGAGGACGCCCTCTGGGCCGTCCAGCACCGCGTCGAGCGCGCGGTCGTCGGAGACGCACGTGAAGACCACGTCGCGGCCCGTCGCGCAGTCCCGCGGCGTCTTCGCCAGCTTCCCGCCCTTCGAGACGATGTGGTTCGCCTTCGAGGTGGTGCGGTTCCAGACGGTGAGGTCGTGGCCCGCCTTGCGCAGGTTGTTCGCGATGGGCTCGCCCATCGTCCCGAGGCCGAGGAAGCCGATGCGCATTCGCATGGGGCATTTCTAGCGCGTCGGGAAGCGTCCGAGAAGCGCGGCGCGAGCCTTTGCCCCCCCGGGCCGTGCGGCATCATCGGGCTGGCGCGAGGGCCGGTTCTCTGCGACCCTCCGTCCTCCATGGCGGCGGCGGACTTGATCGTGGTCGGCGGTGGCGTGAGCGGGCTCTCGCTCGCGTGGAAGGCCGCCTCCGCGGGCAGGCGCGTGGTGGTCCTCGAGCGCGAGCGCCGCGTCGGCGGGTGCCTCCACACGCACCGGACGCCGGACGGCTTCTGGCACGAGCTGGGCGCCCATACCACGTACAACAGCTACGGCACCTTCCTCGACGTCGTCGTGGGGACGGGCGTGGCGGCGAAGCTCGTGCAGCGGGGACCCGCCCGGGCCACCTTCGGGCTGCTGCGCGGCGGCGAGTTCGCCTGGCTGACGCCGCCCAAGGTGCTCCTCCGTCTCAGCTGGCTCGAGGCGGCGATGCACGCGCCGTTCGGCCTCTTCGCCCGGAAGGACGGCGAGACCGTCTACTCGTACTACTCCCGGCTCATCGGCCGGAGGAACTACGACCGGGTGCTGTCGCCGTTCCTCGCGGCGGTGCCGTCGCAGAAGGCGGACGGCTTCCCGGTGACGGGGCCGGGGTCCCTCTTCAAGAAGCGCTCGCGGCGCAAGGAGTTCCCGCGGAGCTTCTCGGTCCGCGGCGGGCTCCAGACCGTGTGCGAGGCCGCCGCGGCGTTTCCGGGCGTGACCGTGGAGGCGGGGGCCTCCGCGGCGAAGGTCGCCCGGAAGGGGGCGGGATTCGCGGTGACGACCGGGGACGGTCGCACGTTCGAGGCGCCGCTCGCCGCCGTCGCCGCCCCGCTGGACGCGGCGGCCGCGATGCTCCGCGACGACTTCCACGAGCTCGCGACGGCCATCTCCCGCGTGAAGACCGTGACCGTCGAGAGCATGGGCGTCGTCCTGCCGCGGTCCCGGTGCTGGATGCCGGAGTGCGCGTTCGTCGTGCCCGTGGACGACGTCTTCTTCTCGTGCGTGACCCGGGACCCGGTGCCCGACCCCGAGCGGCGCGGGTTCGCGTTCCACTTCGGGCCGGGCGTCTCGCGCGACGAGAAGCTCGCGCGGATGAGCGACGTGCTGCGCGTCTCGCGCGAGGAGCTCGGCACCCCCGCCGAGCAGCGGGTCACGCTGCCGTCTCCGGCGCTCGGCCACGGCGAGGTCGTCCGCGACATCGACGCCGCGCTCGCCGGCGGAAAGCTCGCCGTGACCGGGAACTACTTCGCGGGCCTCGCCATCGAGGACTGCGTGCTCCGGTCGAACGCCGAGTGGAAGCGGATCGCGGCCTAGGGCCGGCATCGGTCCGGGCCGCCGGGCGTCCCCGCGGGGCCGTTGCCGGCGGCGGCCCGGACGGGCATACGGGATTCGTCCGCCAGGAGGCTCCATGACGTCCCTCGCCCGCGCCCTCGCCGCGATCGCCGCCCTCGCCGCCGCTCCCGTCGCCGCCCGCGCCGAGGGGGCGCCGAAGCTCGACGCGAAGGCCGCCTTCGAGCGCCTCAAGTCGCTCGCGGGCGAGTGGCGCGGGAAGGCCGGGCGCGGCGAGCCCGCGAACCCGGCGGTCGTGCGGTGGGAGACGATCTCCGGCGGCACGGCGGTCATGGAGACGCTCTTCCCCGGGACGCCGCACGAGATGCGGTCCGTGTATCACCTCGACGGCGGCCAGCTCGTGATGACGCATTACTGCGCGATGGGGAACCAGCCGCGCGTCCGCCTCGCGCCGGCGTCCACGAAGGACGAGCTCGTCTTCGAGTTCGCGGGAGGCACGAACCTCGATCCGAAGAAGGACGTGCACGTCCACTCCGGGAAGATCCGCTTCGCGGGCGCGGACGAGCTCGACGTCGAGTGGGCCGTGTTCAAGGGCGAGGCGCAGACCGGCGCGAACCGGCTCGTGCTCGCGCGGGCGAAGTAGCTCGGGTGGCGCGCCCTACCGCCCGGTCGGCGGCGAAGCCTTGCAGGACAGCGAGTCGACCGCGATCTCGATGATCGCGACGCGCGCGGCCTCGGCGGCGCTCACCGGCGCCCCCGCCGCGTACCGGGCGGTGATCGCCTCGAGCGCGCGCACCTTCGCGGCGGGATCCTCGAGGAACGCGGCGCGCCCCTCGCCGATGACCGAGCGGTAGCGCAGCGTGACGTCGCAGGCGCGCGCGGCCGGCACCACGGCGACGTCCACGGTCACCTCGAAGCAGACGCGCGGGTCCTTGCGGAGCGCCGCGACCTTCCTGCCCTCGAGCGCGCTGTGCACCCACAGGCGAAGCCCCGCGAGCGGCGACGACGCGTCGCCTCCCGCCACGGCGACGAACGAGAGCGGCACGACGTACGGCGCGCCGTCGGCGATCATCGCGAGGCGGAGGACGTCGCCGCGCGCGAGCACGTCGAGCGCGTCCCCGGGATCCGTCAGCTCCTTGTCGCGGCGGCGCATGCGAGAGTAGAGGCCTACCCCCTCGGCCGCGAGATCGCCAGCGCGGCGGGCCGGGGCTCGATGCACCCGGCCGGGATTCTCCGTCCGCCGGAACGCCGTTCCACCCGCTGCCGCGAAGTGTAAGCTGCGGCATCCCGACGCGAGGCCGGCTGTCGGTCTCACCCGCGCATGGTGCGCGCATCACGAGGAGGAGTCATGACGTTCGCCAGGTGGAGCGTGCTCGCAGTGGCGTCACTCGCGGTGACGGCGTCGCCCGTCCGCGCGTGGGAGCCGACCAAGCCGGTGGAGATCGTCGTCGCCGCGGGCGCCGGCGGCGCGTCGGATCAGATGGCGCGCATGATGCAGGCCGCCATCCAGAAGAACAAGCTGATGAAGGCGCCGATCGTCGTGACGCTGAAGGGCGGAGCGTCCGGCGCCGAGGCGCTCATGTACATGAAGTCGAGCCCGGGCGAGGCCGACAAGGTCCTCATCGCCTACTCGCTCATCTACCTCCTCCCGCTCTCCGCGAAGATCCCGTTCAACTGGCGCGAGCTGACGCCGGTCTCGATCATCGCGCTCGACCAGTTCGTCCTCTGGGACAACACGACCATGCCGCAGAAGGACGTGAAGGAGTTCATCGCCGCCGCGAAGGCCGCGAACCCGCCGTTCAAGATGGGCGGCACCGGCTCGAAGCGCGAGGACCACGTCCTCACCGTGTTCATCGAGAAGAAGACCGGCGCGAAGTTCGTGTACCTGCCGTACAAGTCGGGCGGCGAGGCCGCCACGCAGCTCGTCGGCAATCACACGCAGTCGAACGTGAACAACCCCTCCGAGAACCTCGAGGTTTGGCGCGCCGGCCAGGTGCGCGCGCTGTGCGTCTTCGACAAGGAGCGGATCTCGTACAAGGGGAAGGTCACGGAGAAGCAGTCGTGGAACGACGTCCCGACCTGCAAGGAGGAGGGGCTCGATCTCCAGTACCTGATGCTCCGCGCGATGTTCCTCCCCGGCAAGGTCACGCCCGAGCAGACCGCGTTCTACGTCGACCTCTTCAAGAAGGTGACCGGGACGGCGGAGTACAAGGACTACATGGAGAAGCAGGCGCTCAAGCCGGTCTTCCTCACCGGCACGGAGATGGTGAAGTTCCTCGAGGAGGACGAGAGGCTCAACACGAGCCTCATGACCGAGGCGGGCTTCGTCGCGAAGTAGCGGAGCCGCCCGGCCATGTCCTCCGAGCGCGTCGAGGTACCGCCGGCGCCCGCGCCGCCGCCGCCGGGCGGCGCGGCGGCGGGCGGGGCAGATGCGGCGGCCTCCGGGGACGAGTCGCCCTCGGTGGTGCGCACGCGCACCGTCGAGATCGTGGTCGCGATCCTGCTGCTCGGGTTCGCCGGCGTGATGGGATTCGACAACTGGCGCACCGGCATGGGCTGGGCGCCGGACGGCCCGCAGGCCGGCTACTTCCCGTTCTACCTCTCCGTCATCCTGGCCTGCGCGAGCCTGTACTGGCTGGCGGAGACGGCGCTGAAGCGGCAGCGGAGCGCCTCCCCACCGAAGAGCTTCGTGAACCGCGAGCAGCTCGGCCGCGTGCTGCAGGTGTTCGTTCCCACCGTCCTCTTCTGCGTCGCCACGCAGTTCCTCGGCCTCTACGTCGCGAGCTTCCTGCTCGTCGCCGGATTCATGCGCTGGGTCGGGAAGATCGCGTGGTGGAAGTGCCTCGTCACGAGCGCGGTCTTCTCCGTCGCGATGTTCGTCGTCTTCGACATCGCGTTCGACGTCATCATGCCGAAGGGCCCGCTCGAGGCCCTGTTCGGCCGCTGAGGGAGAGCGATGGAAGCCATCGGCCTGCTCCTGCACGGCTTCGCGGTGCTGTTCACCGTGAAGACGCTGTCCCTCATGATGGTCGGGCTCGTGCTCGGGATCTTCGTCGGCGTGCTGCCGGGCCTGGGGGGCCCGAACGGCGTCGCGATCCTCCTGCCGCTCACCTTCACGATGGACCCGACGTCCGCCATCGTGATGCTCTCCTGCATCTACTGGGGCGCGCTCTTCGGCGGCGCGATCACCTCCATCCTGTTCAACATCCCCGGCGAGGCGTGGTCGGTGGCGACCACGTTCGACGGCTACCCCATGGCGCAGCAGGGGAGGGCGGGCGAGGCGCTCACCGCCGCGTTCACCTCGTCGTTCATCGGCTCGTTCGTCGCGGTGCTCCTCATCACGTTCCTCGCGCCGCGCATCGCCGCCTTCGCCATCCGCTTCGGGCCGCCCGAGTTCTTCGCCGTCTACCTCCTCACCTTCTGCTCGTTCGTGGGCCTCGGGCGCGAGGCGCGGCACAAGACCATCATCTCGATGTGCCTCGGGCTCATCCTCTCCGGGATCGGGCTCGACACGGTCTCGGCGCAGCTCCGCATGACCTTCGGCTGGAAGGAGCTCTTCCGCGGCATCAGCTTCCTCGTGGCGGTGATCGGCCTCTTCGGCATCAGCGAGATCATGATCACCATGGAGGAGAGCCTGTCGCTCCGCGGCCACGCGGCGCGCATCAGCCTGCGCGTCGTGCTGAAGGTCTGGAAGGAGCTGCCGCGCTACTGGGCGACGCTCTTGCGCTCGGCGGCGATCGGCTGCTGGCTCGGGATCACGCCGGGCGGCGCCATCGCGGCGTCGTTCATGGGCTACAACATGGCGAAGCGGTTCGCGAAGGACAAGGAGAGCTTCGGGAAGGGTCGCATCGAAGGCGTGTTCGCGCCGGAGACGGCGGCGCACGCCTCGGGCACCTCCGCGCTCCTGCCGATGCTGGCGCTCGGCATCCCCGGCTCGGGCACCGCCGCGATCCTGCTCGGCGGGCTCATGGTGTGGGGGCTCAACCCCGGGCCGCTGCTCTTCGTCGAGCACAAGGACTTCGTCTGGGGCACCATCGCCTCGATGTACCTCGGCAACGTGGTCGGGCTCGTGCTGGTGATCTCGACCGTGCCGCTGTTCGCGTCGGTGCTGCGCGTCCCGTTCGCGGCCATCGCCCCGATGATCGTGGTCTCCTGCGCGATCGGCGCCTACGCCATCCAGAACGCGATGTTCGACATCTGGCTCATGCTCCTGTTCGGCCTGGTCGGCTACGTGTTCAAGAAGGTCGGCGTGCCGCTCGCGCCGTTCACGCTCGCGCTCGTGCTCGGGAGCCGCGCCGAGGACGCGTTCCGCCTGTCGATGATCGGCGCCGCGGGAGACCTGCGCGTCTTCTGGTCGAACCCGCTCGTCGGGACGATCACGACGCTCGCGGTGGCGCTGCTCGTCTGGCCGATCGTGTCCGCGCTGCTCGCCCGGGTGCGCGGCGCGCCCGCCGGATCCACGGCGTGAGGGAGGCCGGAAACTGCGGGGAGTCCGTGTTGCGTAGCCGGTAAGGAGCGGCCGGGCACATTTCGCTTCGCGAAAAGTGCCTCGGCCGGATGTCGGATTCCGGCTAGTGAGCGCGCGCGCGGCTCGCGCCTCCGCCGCGCGGCGCGAGGGCCGCCGGCGTGCCGAGGATCTCCGCGAGCCGCGCCGCGAGCCGCCGCGGGCGCAGCCCGCCGGACGGCGCGACGAAGATGGTGTCGTCGCCGGCGATGGTCCCGAGCACCTCGGGGACGCCGCCGAGGTCGATGGCCCGCGCGATGGCCGGAGCGCTCCCCGGGTGCGTGCGGATCACCACGAGCGACGCGTTCGCGGTGATCTCCTGCACGAGGCCGCGCAGCGCGCCGAGGCCGTTCCCCTCGGCGGCGCCGTCGAGCTCGTAGAACGTGCCGCCCTCCGGGCGCGACACGCGGCGCGCGCCGAGCCGGGCGAGGTCGCGGGAGAGCGTCGCCTGCGTGGCGCGGAAGCCGGCGCCCGAGAGCGCGGAGAGGAGCTCCTCCTGCGTGGAGATGCGCCGGCTGCGCAGGATGCGCGCGACTGCGTCGCGGCGGCGATCCGAGGCGGTCACGACGGGCTCCCCTTCTGCACGAGCGAGCCCACGCCGCGGTCCGTGAACAGCTCCGCGATCACCGTGTGCGGCTGCCGCCCGTCGAGGACGTGCACGCGCTCGACGCCGCCCGCGAGCGCCGCCAGGATCGACTGCGCCTTCCACTTCATGCCGCCGGTGATGGCGCCCGCCTGGACCCGTCGCGCGAGGTCCTGGACCGTGAGCTGCCGGACGAGCTCGCCGTCCGGCGCGGACTCGAGGATGCCGGGCACGTCGGTGAGGTAGATGAGCTTCTTCGCGCCGAGCGCCACCGCGATCTGCGCGGCCACCTCGTCCGCGTTGATGGAGAGGCTGCCGCCGTCGTCGGCGAGGCCGATGGGCGAGATGACCGGGACGTAGCCCCCGTCGAGGAACATCTTCAGGAACTCGCGGTTCACCTCGACCACGTGGCCGACGTGGCCGAGGTCGCGCCCGTGCTCCTGGCCCGCCTTCTGCGCGCGGAGGAGCTTCCCGTCCTTCCCGGAGAGGCCGACCGCGCCGGCGTTCCGGGCGTTGAGGAGGGCCACGAGCTCCTGGTTCACCTTGCCGGTCAGCACCATCTCGACGACGGGCAGGCTCTGCGCGTCGGTGATCCGCATGCCGTCCACGAACTCGCTGCGCTCGCCGAGCTTCTCGAGCGTCTTCGTGATCTCGGGTGCGCCCCCGTGGACCACCACCGGCTTCAGGCCCACGCGCTTCAGGAGCGTCACGTCCTCCGCGAAGGCGCTCTTCAGGCTCTGCCGGACCATCGCCGCGCCGCCGTACTTGATGACGGCGATCTGGCCCGAGAAGGCCGAGATGTACTTCAGCGCCTCGACCAGGAGCGTCCGCTTGAAGGCGGGGCTGTAGTTCGCCACCCGCTCGTCCTTCGAGACCATCCCGTCCGCCTGCTGCACGATCATCGACTGGTAGTCGGCGTTGATCTTCACGTAGTCGTAGGAGAGGTCGCAGCCCCAGGCCGTGGCGCGCGCCTCGCCGTCGGCCAGCTCGACGAGCACGTCGACCCGCGGCTCGCGCATCTTCGCCTTGAGCGCGTCGCGATCGGTGTCGACGGGGCCGCCGTTCGCGAAGACCTGCACGCCCTGGAGCGTGACGCGGGCGCGGAACGGGTCGATCGGCCAGCCCCGCGAACCCGCCCGCGAGCCCACCGTGGCCAGGATGCGTCCCCAGTTCGGATCGGCGCCGAAGAGGGCGGCCTTGACGAGCGGCGAGCCGGCGATCGACGTCGCGCAGTCGCGCGCCGCCTCGTCGGAGGGCGCGCCCGTCACCACCACCTCGACCATCCGGGTGGCGCCCTCGCCGTCCGCGGCGACGGCGCGGGCCATCTCGCCGCAGAGATCCGTCAGCGCCGCCTCGAAGGTCTCGAGGTCGTGGCCGGCGTCGGAGATCCGCGCGTTCCCCGCCAGGCCGTTGGCGAGCGCGATGACGGTGTCGTTCGTGGACGTGTCGCCGTCCACGTTGACCATGTTGAAGGTCCGCGTCGCGGCGCGGGCGAGCGCGTCCTGCAGGACGCGGGGCGTGACCGCGGCGTCCGTCGCCACGACGCAGAGCACGGTCGCGAGCTGCGGTGCGATCATCCCCGACCCCTTGCAGATGGCGGTG
>DASSQM010000545.1:0-5282 GCA_035702465.1 Anaeromyxobacter sp.
CACTGGTGGGCGCATGTCGTCGCCGACCATCCCGGACTGCACCGGCGCGCTCATCGCGGGGGGCCGCGCCACGCGCCTGGGCGGCGTCGCGAAGGGGCTCCTGCGCGCCGGCGGGATCCCGCTCGCCGCGCGCACGACGGCGCTCTTTCGCGAGCTCTTCGGCGCCGCGCTCGTCGTCGCGAACGACCCGGGGCCGTACGCCGACCTCGGCGCGCCGGTGGTCCCCGACCGCATCCCGGACCGCGGCGCCCCCGGCGGTCTCCACGCGGCGCTCTCGGCCGCGGAGACCGGCTGGGTGTTCGCGGCGGGCTGCGACATGCCCGGGCTCGACGCGCGCGCCATCGCGTTCCTGGCGGAGCGGCGCGACGGCGCCGACGCCGTGGTCGTGCGCTTCCGCGGCCGGCTCGAGCCGCTGCACGCGTTCTGGTCGCGGCGCTGCCTCCCCGCCCTCGAGCGGCTGCTCCGGGACGGCGAGCCGTCGCTGCGCGACCTCGCCGCCGCCGTCGACGCCCGCGTGGTGGACGAGGGAGAGTGGCGCGCCGTCGATCCCGACGGGCGCGCCTTCGACAACGTGAACACGCCGGACGACGCGCGGCGGCTCGGCCTCGAGGCCCCGGCGTCCGGCCGTACGGCCGGAGGGGAGGACGCCATGGACGCCGCCGACTGGGTGAGGGAGAACCGGGATCGCCACCTCTCGGAGCTCGTCGAGTTCCTGCGGATCCCGTCGATCAGCTCCTCGTCGGAGCACCGCGGCGACGTGGCGCGCGCGGCGGCGTTCCTCGAGGCGGAGATGCGCCGGCTCGGGATGGAGGCGCGCACCTTCCCGACGGAGGGCCACCCGGTCGTCTACGGCGAGTGGATGCAGGCCGGCGCAACGAGGCCGACCGTCCTCGTGTACGGCCACTACGACGTGCAGCCGGTCGACCCCCTCGTGCAGTGGAAGAGCCCGCCGTTCGAGCCCGAGGTGCGCGACGGCGCGCTCTACGCGCGCGGCGCCGTCGACGACAAGGGCCAGGTGTGGCTGCACCTCAAGGCGTTCGAGGCGTGGCGCGAGGCCGGCGGACCGCCGGTGAACGTGAAGATGATCTTCGAGGGCGAGGAGGAGGTCGGCTCCGTCCACCTCGGCGCGTTCCTCGATCGCGAGCGCGGCCGGCTCGGCGCGGACGCGGTCGTCGTCTCCGACAGCCCCATGTTCGCGAAGGGGGTGCCGTCCATCTGCTACGGGCTGCGCGGCCTCGTGTACCTCCAGATCGACGTCGAGGGGCCGAAGGTGGACCTCCACTCCGGCAGCTTCGGCGGCGCGGTCCTGAACCCGGCGAACGCGCTGGCGCGCATCCTCGCGACCCTCCAGGACCCCTCTGGAAAGGTGCTCGTGCCCGGGTTCTACGCGCGGGTGCGGAAGCTCGGCCCGCGCGAGCGGCGCGAGGTGCGCCGGCTCCCGTTCGACGCGCGCGCCTGGCTCGCGTCCGCGGGGAGCCCGCCCGCGCCGTGGGGCGAGGCCGGGTTCCACGTCCTCGAGCGCATCTGGGTGCGCCCCACGCTCGAGGTGAACGGGGTCTTCGGCGGGTACCAGGGCGAGGGCGCGAAGACGATCATCCCGGCGCGCGCGGGCGCCAAGATCTCGGCGCGGCTCGTCCCCGACCAGACCCCGGAGGAGATCGAGGAGAAGATCTCCCGGTACGTGAGGCGGCTCGCCCCGCGCGAGGTGAAGGTCACCGTCACGAGCCTCCACGGCGGCCCGGCGTTCCTGTCCGAGGTGGACCATCCGGCGTTCCGCGCGGCGGAGCGCGCCCTGGAGCGCGCCTTCGGCCGCAGGCCGGTGCTCGTGCGCGAGGGCGGCTCCATCCCCTTCACCGCGACGATCCAGGCGGCGCTGCGGTGCCCAGTCGTCCTCATGGGGTTCGGGCTCCCGGACGAGAACAGCCACGCGCCGAACGAGCGGCTCGATCTCGAGAACTACGAGAAGGGGATCCTCTCCGCGATCTACCTCTACGAGGAGCTGGCGAAGGCGCCGCCCGCGCCGGAGCGGCGCCCCGCGCCCGCGCAGGCTACCAGGACCAGCCGAGGCCGAGCTTCAGGTAAGGCCCGAACTCGCCGCCCACGAAGCTCGCGAAGTTCTCGTTCTGGGAGTCGCCCGCGATCCGCCCGCCGACCCCGCCGGCCACCGTCGCGGTGACGCCGTTCGAGGCGATGTAGTTGTAGCCGACCTCGCCCGCGAGCCCGAGCCGCGCGAACGTCGTGCTCGAGTCGGAGACGCGCTCGCGTCCCGCCGCGAGCTCCATCCGCGGCCCGATGCGGAGCCCGGCGTTGTTCTGCCCGAGCACGAAGAGGTCCACGCCGCCCATCACGCCGAACGTCGAGGCCGTGCCGTTCGCGACGTCCGTCGCGGAGTAGCGCGCGCCGACGACCCACGAGAACCGCGGGTCGATCGGGTGGGACAGCTCCGCGTTCACCCCCAGCCCGCTGAACCAGCCGATGGGGTTGGTGACGAGCGTGTAGCCGACGGGTCCGCTGCGAACGTACCCCATGTTCGCGTTCCGCTGCGGGCCGCTGAACTCGCGCCCCGCCTCCTGGAACGCGGCGAGGACGCCCCCGCCCTGCTGCGGCGGGTTCGCGCTGCGCGACGCCTCCACCCGCGCCTGGCGCGCCGTCGCCTCGGCCTTGCGCTGCTGCTCGTCGCGCAGCCGCTCGTCCGCCCGCCCGGCCATGAGCTTCCCGCACGCGTCCTTCAGCGCGCGGATCGCCTGTTCGTCCCGCGGCATCTTCCCGTTCAGGAGGTCGATGCACGCGCGGTCGAGCAGGTCGCTCGTCCCGCTCGCGGCCGCCTGCCGATCGCCTTGCGCCCTCCCGGCCCGCACGTTCTCACGGTCCGTGTTCCCACCCTGGGTGTTGCCGCCCACGTCGTTCTGTTGCGCGCCGGCCGCGGCCGAGGCCGCGAGCGCGAGCGCGACCACCAAGCTCTTGCCCATTTCGAGTTCCCCCGGAGTTCACAGGAAGGCTGTGCATCCCCCCGAACGGACGCACCGAAGCGGGGCCGCCGCGCGGATGGCCGGGGCGCCCCCTCGACCGAGCTCGCCGGAAGATGCTCGCTGCGCGCCGCTAGCCGCCGATGACGCGCCCGACCGCGAGGCCGAGCAGGCCCGCGACCAGGCAGGCGCACACCGTGACGAGGACGTTCGCGAGCGCGAGGCCGGGCGCGCCGCGCTCGAGCAGCGCGATCGTCTCGTAGTTGAACGACGAGTACGTGGTGTATCCGCCCATCACGCCCGCTCCGAGGAAGAGGCGCGCCTCGACCGAGAGCGTCTCCCCGGGGAGGCCGAAGACGAGCGCCAGCACGAAGGAGCCGGTCGCGTTCACGAGGATCGTACCGCGCGGGAAGTCCGCCCCGAGCGCGCGCGCCGCCCACGTCGACACGAGGTACCGCGCGCCGGAGCCGAGCGCGCCGCCGGCGCAGACGAGCAGGAGGCGAAGCACGGCCCCGTTTACCGCGCGCCGGGCGGGCGGGCAACCGCCGCGACGGCGACGCCCGCGGCGGTCAGGGTGCGGCGCCGGCGGTGGCCTGCCCCGGCCGCCCGGGCGGCAGATCCTCGCGCAGCCGCCGGATCTTCTCGACGAGGGTCGTCCGCCTCAGCCCGAGCAGCCCGGCCGCCGCCGCCTTGTTCCCGCCCGTGCGGTCGAGGGCCCAGCCGATGAGCGTCGCCTCGACGCGGCGGAGGATCGCCTGCAGGTCGACGCCGCGGGTGCCGTCGGGCGGGAGGTGCACGTCGATGCCCGCGGCGGCGAACGCCGGATCCGCGCGCGGCAATTCCTGCGCAGGCGCGGGTCGCGCTTCTCGCTCGACCCTCCAGAGCGGCATGCCGGTCGCCGCGGCGAGCAGGTGCCGCTCGACATCGTGCGCCGAGATGAGCGGCGGCCCGGCGCTGGCGGCGAGCCGGCGCGCGACGGAGTCCACCTCGCGGACGTTGCCGGGCCACGTGTACTGCCGGAGGAGCTCGCGCGCCTCGGCCGCGAGCTCCCGGCCTGCGCCCACCTCGGCCCAGAGCGCGTCGAGGATGGCGAGGGCGTCGCCGGGGCGAACCCTCAGCGGCGGGACGTGGATGTGGCAGGCGAGCGCGTCGAACAGATCGCGGCGGAACCGGCCGGCTGCCACCAGGGCCCGCAGATCCGTCGCGGTCGTGCCGACGACGCGCGCCCGCCGCGCTCCGCGCGCGGCGTCGACCGCGCACCGAACGAGGCGGGCCTGGACCGCGATCGGCAGCTCCCCGACGTCCTCGAGGAGGAGCGTCCCGCCCGCCGCGCGAGCGAGCTTCGCGGGCGCGGGGCCGGCGACGCCGGCCGGGCCGAACAGCTCGTCGTCGAGGTCGCGCTCCGATCGCCCCGCGCAGGCCACGACGAAGAGGAGCTCCTCCGGCGCGAGGCCCGCCGCGTGGACGAGGCGCGCGACGGTCTCCTTCCCCGTCCCGCTTTCGCCGTGGACGAGCGCGTTCGAGCCGGAGACGCCGACGCGGTGAGCGACGGACACGACGCCCGCCATGGGCGATCCCGCGGCATGGACGAGGCGGATGGGTGTGGGTCGGCTGGTGGTTTCCACGTTCACTCCCCGCGGGAGGGGTAGCAACCGGCGGGCCAGCACCGGCGCGCCGCCGGCCGGCGTTCCGCGGGTGGCCCGCCGGCCCCGGGGTGACTCGCGACCCCGCGGATCCTCCGGGGGTGAAGCGGCTCGCGCGTGGCACTGTCGCGCTCGCTCGCGGCGCTCGTCGGCGCGGCAGGGTCGGCGCCCACCCCGGGGTTCCACCCGCCCTCTGCGGTGCGCGGGAGATCCCGCCTCAAGCTGCGAGGACCACGCAGGCTTCCCGGCCCGCCGCCGTGGCTCGCCCCTTGAAGTCAGGGGTCGCATGGCGTCCTCCACCGACGCGGCTGCGCTCGCGCCGACCCGGGAGCCTGATCCGGCGCCCACCCCCACAGACGGGACGGGCGCCGTGCTGCTCGTGGACGACGACCCGGGCGTGCTCCGCTCGCTCCGCCGCATCCTCGGCTCCGACGGCTACCGCGTGGCGTGCGCCGAGGACGGCGCGCTGGTCCCCGAGCTGATCCGCCGCCAGCCGTTCGACGCCATCGTGAGCGACATCGGGATGTCCGGGCTCGACGGCTTCGGCGTGCTGCGCGAGGCGCACGCCCACGACCCCGATCTGCCGGTCGTCCTCGTGACCGGCGGCGCGTCGCTCGACGCCGCCATCCGCGCCCTCGACGCCGGCGCCCACCGGTTCCTGCTCCAGCCGCTC
>DASSQM010000546.1:0-15038 GCA_035702465.1 Anaeromyxobacter sp.
CCTGGAGCCCCCAGAACGGCCCGAGCCCGCGGCGCACCCACTCGTAGTACCCGCCGTTCCGCGGCAGCGCGCTGCCGAGCTCGCCGACGAGCAGCGCGACCGGCAGCGCCCAGAGGAACGGGAGCGCGAGCAGGAGCGCGAGGCCGCGCGCGTACCCGTGCGACTGGAGGATCTCCTCCAGACCGTACGGGCCGCCCGAGACGATGAAGAACGTCGCCGCGGCGAGCGCGAGGGCGCCGACGCGGCGTGGGCGCGGCCCTCCATGCATCCGCGCAGCTTATCAACTGCGCGCGGCGCGGGGAGCGCGGGCGGGCGCGCGCCGGACGCGTCAGCCCGAGCTCGCGCCGACCTCGCCCTGGCGGCCGGCGGCGGGGAGGCGGATCCGGAACACGGTCCCGCCCCCCGGGCGATCCTCCGCCGAGATATCGCCGCCGTGCGCCTCCACCACGCGGCGCACGATGGCGAGCCCCAGCCCGGAGCCGGTGCGCTTCGTCGTCACGAACGGCTCGAAGAGGCGGCGACGCACCTCGGCGCTCAGGCCGGCGCCGGTGTCCGCGACCTCCACCACGGCGTCCGCGCCTTCGCGCCGCGAGGAGACGACGAGGCGGCGCTCGCGCGGGGCGGCGTCCGACCCGACGGCCTCGCCGTACGCGCCCGGCCCCATCGCCTCGAGGCCGTTGCGCACGAGGTTCTCGATCGCGCCCAGGACCTTCACCTCGTCCGCGTGCGCCCACAGCGGGTCGGGGGAGAGCGCGAGGCCCGTCTCCGCGCCGCACTCCGCGGCGAGGTCCGCGTGCTGCCCCACCGCGGTCCGGCAGAGGGCGTTCAGATCGAGCTCGCGGCGATCGAGGTGCGGGCGGGCCGAGAAGAGCGTGAGATCCTCCGCCACGCCGCGCAGCCGCGCGATCTCCCGCTGCGCCTGCTCGTGGACGGCCCGCGCGGACGCGGGATCGGCGCGCCGCGACGCGAGCAGGTCGAGGGCGACGGAGAGGCCGTTCAGCGAGTTCTTCACCTCGTGGGCGACCGCGACGGAGGTCTTGCCCATCGCGGCCAGGCCGCGCGCCGAGAGGAGCTCGAACTGCGCGCCCTCGAGCCGCCGGATGGCGGACGAGAAGAGCGCGCCGCCCACGATCGCGAGGAGCAGGGCCACCACCACGATGCCGGCCAGCCGCCAGAACCGCCCCATGAAATCGCGCTCCAGCTCCTGCGCGGACTGCACGAGCCGCAGCGCGATCCGATCGTTGCCGGCCGTGAGAACGTCGTACTCGGTGACGAGCCACCGCGCGCCGGCGGCGTCGTCCACCCACCGCTGCCCGCCGCGATCGAGGCGCAGCTCCGGCCGGACCGGCGCGCCCGCCGACGCGATGACCTCCTCGCCTCCCGCGGCGCGCCGGAACAGGGAGACGTGGCCGCTCTCGCCGAGCCCCGGCGCGAACCGATCGCCGAGGAGGTCGCCGCCGCGCGCGCGCACGATGGCGACGATCGCCCCGCGACCCGCGACGCCGACGAGGACGTGGATCTCCTCGCGGGCGAACGTCACGGTGGCGCGGTGGTTCGCGATCGCCCGGCGCACGAGCGCGGCGCCGTCGAGCCGGAGCCGGACCCCGGCCGGCTCCGACCAGACCACGCGGCCCGACGCATCGAGCAGGCCCGCGGTGACCGGGAAGGCTGCCGACTGCGACGCCGTGAGCGCGACGGCGCGCTTCTCCGGCCCGATGTCCTCGTCGGCGAGGTCCACGCCCTCCGACTGGGCGAGCTGCGCCATGTCGATCTGGAGTCGGTCGAGCTCGTCCTCGAGGACGTGCGCCCGCGATTCCAGGATGAGCGCCTGCCGCTCCGCGACGGCGTCGCGGCTGCTCGACCGGAAGCGGTCGAGGAGGACGCTCCCGGTCGCGGCCACCGCGATCGCGGCGAACACCGTGAAGGCGAGGACGAGGTTGCCGACGCTGCGCACGGGTGCGACAAGTATACCCGCGGACGCGCCGAAGGGCGGGACGGGCCGGCCCGGCCGTCCCGCGTGCGCCCGCTCCCGCGCGACGTCGCGCGCGAGCACGGCCAGCTCGGTCGACGGCGTGCCTCGCGCGTGCGACGGAATGCCACGACCGCCGCGCGGCAAGGGGCCGCGGCGGCAAACGGCCGTGCGCGCAATCGAGCGATGGCCTCGCCGCGCAGCGCGCGGTAGGTGTTGAAAGGGAGGACCATCACCATGGCGGCCTTCGTGCACATCCTGGTCGCCACCGACTTCAGCGAGGCGTCGCGCGGCGCGATCGCCCTCGCGCGGGAGTTGGCGCGCGATTCCGGCGGGGCGCTCACCGTGACCCACACGTGCGAGCTGCCCGAGTTCGGCGAGGTGGGGCTGCCGTCGGAGATCATCGACGCGATGACCGACGGCGCGAGGAAGAAGCTGGACGAGGTGCTTCGTGCGATCCGCGAGGAGTGCCCCACCGCCCACGCGGCGCTGCGCATCGGCGTGCCGTGGGAGCAGATCCTCGCGCTCGCCGAGGAGATCGGCGCGGACCTCATCGTCATGGGCACGCACGGTCGGCGCGGGATCGCGCACGCGTTCATGGGAAGCATCGCCGAGCGCGTCGTCCGCGTCGCCGCGATCCCCGTGCTCACCGTCGGGCAGCGCGCGAGACGAGCGGCGAGGGCGGCGTAAGGCGCACAGCGCTTCATGCCGCATGCGCGGGCGCGTCTGCCGCCGAAGGCTGGCGCCGTCCCTCGCCGAAGGTGCTCTCATAGGGCGCGGGTTTCTTGCACCTCGGGGGAGGACCCATGGACGCTCGCAAGGATGAGGTGCCGTTCGACGCCATCCTGGAGATCGCCGGGCCATTCGACGCTCCCGCCGCGACGCGGCTCCGCAAGTTCCTCGCCGAGCTGTCACCGGATCGCAGCGTCATGCTCGACTTCAGCCACGCGCGCGACATCTCGGACCTCGCGCTCGCCACGCTCGCCATGGCCCTGCGCGGTCCGCGGCGCCCGCGCGTGCTCCTGACGGGGATGATGCGGCACCAGGAGCGGATGCTCCGGTACCTCGGCGTCGACGGTCCCGTCGTCGAGCCGCGCGGCGCCGGCGATCTCCCGGGCTAGCGGCGGCGTCGTCGGCGCGCCCGGAGCAGCGAGACCACCCGCTCGACGGCCGCCTCGTCCTCCCCGCCCGAGGCGACCACGTCGGGCGACGCGGGGGGCTCGTAGGGCGCGTCGACCCCCGGGACGTCGTGCGCCGATCCCGCGCGCGCGGCGGCGTAGAGGCCCTTCGCGTCGCGCCGTGCGCACTCCTCGGGCGGCGTCGCGACGTGGACCTCCACGAACCGCGGCGCGAGCGCGCGCGCCCGGGCGCGATGCGCGGCGAGGTTGGCGGTGGCCGCCACGATCACGGCGAGGCCCTGCGACGCGAGCAGCGCCGCGACCCGCGCGAGGGAGTCGTAGAACGCGTCGCGCTCCTGGACGCCGCGCCCGGCGGGGTGCCGGAGCGCCCCGCGGACGTCGTCGCCGTCGAGCACAGCGCACGCGATCCCCGACGCTCGGGCGCGCTCCGCGATCCGCTCGGCGAGCGTGGACTTGCCCGCGCTCGGCAGCCCCGTCACCCACACGACCGGCCCCGCCGTCACCGGAACAGCGCCTCCGCGCTCCGGGGATCGAAGGGCGCCGCGGCGAGCGCCCGCTCGGCGAGCCCGAGGAGCGCGTCGCGGGCCGCCGGGGAGAGGTCGGGATAGAAGCGCGGGCACCCGAGGACGAGCGCGCGCCAGGCGAGGAACGGCGCCGCCGTCTCGAGCACGCCGCGGTCCCCGCTCGCCGCGAGGTAGGTGTCCCAGAACCTGCGCCACAGCGGCGCGAACCCTCGGCGCCACGCCCGCGGGGCCTGGAGCCCGAAGAAGACGTAGTTGATCGCCAGCGCGGTGACGTCGTCGGCCGGATCGCCCTTCCCGCCGCGGCTCGCGTCGAGGAGCGTGAAGCGTGCGCCCGTCGAGAACACGATGTTGAACGGGTGGAAGTCGCCGTGCGTGCGCCGGAGCCGCTCCGGGTGTCCTCGGAGGTCCCACCGCCAGTCGAGGCACCTCCGCTCGAGGTCCTCGAGGCGCCACGCCGGCGCGGCAGGGGCGTCGTGCGGGTACGCGTCGACGATCCCGAAGATCCCCTCGCCGTGACCGAGCAGATCGCGGATGGCTCGCCTCCACGCCGGCGGGTCGTCGACGCGCCCGGCGTGGAGCGCGGCGAGCCAGCGTGCGAGCGCGTCGCAGCGGTCGAGGTCCGCCGCGGAGGCGAGCTCGGACGCGGCGATGCGCCGGAGGTCCTCGGCGTAGAGGGTCCCCTCCGCGAACGTCGTGACGAGGTAGGGCTCGCCGGCGCCACGGATCGTCCGCAGATCTCCGGGCGCCTCGAAGCCGACGTCGAGCGCGCGGACGTGATCCGGGACGTCCGCGAACGTGTCGTAGGCGAGGAGGAGGTTCGCCGCGCGATCGGCGCGCCGGTCGTGGCCGAACTCGTCGGCGGCGGCCGTCCGGTAGACGAGGTCGTGCGCCTGGCCGGCGGCGTCGAGGGCCACGATGCGCCACGCGCGCGCGTAGCCGCCCTCCTTGCGGCCCACCGCGCTCGCGCCGGCCGCGCCGATGGGCTCGCACCGCACCACGCGCGCGCCCGGGAGGAACCGGCCGAGGGCGCGGCCCAGGACCTCCGGATCCGGCGCCCCCGCGCGCGCGGAAGAGCCTCGCTCCGCCTCGCTCATGCCACACCGATCGTGCGCCTCGCGCGCGTGCGACGTCGGGGGGACACCTGGGGCGCGGCAAAGAGCGCTCCGGGGAGCGCCGGGCCCGCCGGAGGGGGCGGTTCCGTTGACGCCGCGCGACCTTCCGGGCATGACATCGGGGTTCGCAGCGCCGCCCGCGACCGCGCCAATGGGTCCAAGCCGAGACCAGGTCAAGCTCCTCGACGCCGCCGAGGCGCTCCGCCGCACGCTCTTCGACGGGGCGACCGTCATGGTCGGCGGCTTCGGGCTCGTCGGGAAGCCGCTCACGCTCGTCTCCGCGCTCAACGCCGGCCCGTGGAAGGACCTCACCATCGTGAGCAACAACCTGGGCGAGCCGGGGAAGGGCCTCGGCCGCACGCTCCTGCTCGGCAAGGTCCGCCGCGCGATCGGGTCGTACTTCACGACGAACCCGGACGTGATCCGGGCACACGCCGAGGGCCGCGTCGCGGTCACGCTCCTCCCGCAGGGAACGTTCGTGGAGGCGATGCGCGCCGGCGGCGCGGGCCTGGGGGGCTTCTACACGCCGACCGGCGTCGGGACGCTCCTCGCCGAGGGCAAGGAGACGCGCGAGATCGGCGGCAAGACCTACCTGTTCCAGGAGTCGCTCACCGCGGACGTCGCGCTCGTGCGGGCGCACCGCGCCGACCGGCTGGGGAACCTCGTCTACTGGAAGACCGCGCGGAACTTCAACCCGGTGATGGCGACCGCGGCGAGGAAGGTCGTCGCGGAGGTGGACGAGATCGTCGAGGTCGGCGCGCTCGACCCGGAGGCGATCGTGACGCCGCACCTCTACGTGGACCACCTGGTCCTCGCGACGGAGAGGCTGTGACCGACGTGCGGGACGCCATCGCGCGGCGCGCCGCCCGCCTGCTCGAGCCGGGCTGGATCGTGAACCTCGGCGTCGGCATCCCGACGCTCGTGGCGAGGCACATCGATCCCGACGCCGTCCACCTCCAGACCGAGGGCGGCCTGCTCGGCGTCGGCCCGCCGCCGCCGCCGGACCGCGTCGACCCGAACCTCATCGACGCGAGCAAGCTGCCCGTCACGCAGCGGCCGGGCGCGGCGTTCTTCGACAGCGGGCAGTCGTTCGCGATGATCCGCGGCGGGCACGTCGACGCGGCGGTGCTCGGCGCGCTCCAGGTGGACGAGCGGGGCCTCGTGGCGAACTGGTCGGTGCCGGGCGAGCCGGTGCTCGGCGTGGGCGGCGCCATGGACCTCCTCTGCGGCGTGCGCCGGGTGATCGTGGTGATGACGCACGTCACGCGATCCGGCGAGCCGAAGATCGTACCCTCGTGCACGCTCCCGCTCACCGCGGTGCGCCCGGTGGACTGGGTCGTGACCGAGCTCGCCACGCTGCGCTTCGGCACGGACGGGCTCGAGCTCGTCGAGTGCGAGGCCGGCGTGTCGCCGGACGAGGTGCGCGCGAGGACGTCCGCGCGGATACGGATCGCCCTCGCGCGCTAGCGAGCTACACGGCCATCGTCCTCACGTCCTTCGCCACGACGAGCCGCGGCTCGGTGAGCCGCTGCACCTGCTCGACGGTGACGCCCGGCGCGAGCTCGCGCAGCACGAGCCCATCCGGCCCGATGTCGATCCAGGCGTGGTCGCTGCACACGGCGGAGACGCACCGCGTCCCGGTGAGCGGGAGCGTGCACTGCCTCAGGATCTTCGGGCGACCGTCCTTCGTCGCGTGCTCCATGCAGACGATGACGCGCCGCGCGCCGGCGACGAGGTCCATGCCTCCGCCCATGCCCTTCACCATCTTGCCGGGGACCATCCAGTTCGCGAGGTCGCCGCGCTCGGACACCTCGAGCGCGCCGAGGATGGCGAGGTCCATGTGCCCGCCGCGGATCATCGCGAACGCCTCGGACGACGAGCAGTACGCGGTGCCCAGGATCTCCGTGACCGTCTCCTTGCTCGCGTTCACGAGGTCCGCGTCGACCTCGTCCTCGGTCGGGTACGGGCCGATGCCGAGCATCCCGTCCTCCGCCTGGAGCACCACCTCGATGCCGGGCGGCACGAAGTTCGAGACGAGCGTCGGGATGCCGATGCCCAGGTTGACGTAGAAGCCGTCCTGGAGCTCCCGCGCGACGCGCTTCGCGATCTGCTCTCTCGTGAGTGGCATCGCGGTCACCTCGCTCTCGTGGTGCGGCGCTCGATGGGCTTCTCGTACCGCGTCCCGTGCAGGAGCCGGTCGACGTAGATCGACGGCACGTGCACCGCGTCCGGCGCGATCCCGCCGAGCGGCAGGATCTCCTCCACCTCGGCGATGGTCACCTTCGCCGCCCCGCACATCACCGAGTTGAAGTTCTGGGCGGTCCTGCGGAAGACGAGGTTGCCCCAGGCGTCCGCCTTGTACGCCTTCACGAGCGCGAAGTCCGCGTGGAGCGCGGTCTCGAGCAGCACCTGGCGGCCGTCGAGGACGCGGGCCTCCTTCCCCTTCGCCACCACGGTGCCGACGCCGGTGGCGGTGTAGAAGCCGGCGATCCCGGCGCGCGCGGCGCGGATGCGCTCGGCGAGCGTCCCCTGGGGGTTCAGCTCCACCTCGAGCTCGCCCGCGAGGAACTGGCGCTCGAACTCCTTGTTCTCGCCGACGTACGACGCGACCATCTTCCTGATCTGGCGCGACTGGAGGAGCACGCCGAGGCCGAGCTCGGTCGTGCCGCAGTTGTTCGAGATGACGGTGAGGTCCTTCACGCCCTTCTTCCGGAGCGCCGCGATGAGGTGCTCCGGGTTCCCGCACAGGCCGAACCCGCCCACCATGATGGTCGCGCCGTCCCGGATGTCGCGGATCGCCTCGTCCGCCGATGCCTGGATCTTCTTCATGTCGCCCCCGGTCAGACCTTCGCGATCCCGAGCAGCTTGCGCGCGAGGTTCGCCTTCTCCTGCAGGTTGGCCTGCCGGAGCATGACGATCCGCTGCGCCTGCGGCGAGCCCGCGCCGTGGAGCGCCTCGACGAGGGACGACACGGACGTCATGCCCTCGATGTAGCGGACGAGCTTGCGCTTCACCTCGGTGTCGACGCCCGCCCTTCCGGCGAAGTACTTCCGGAGCAGCCCGCCGATCTCGTCGTTGTGGAAGTCCGCGTCCGACGGGAGCGTCGAGAGGATGCCGCCGCCGACGTCGTGCGCGAGGCGCGCGATCTGGTACACGAAGCGCGTCACGTTCTGCTTCACCGTGTTCGCGAGCAGCGGGTCGACGAGCCAGTTCCCGGCGGGGAGCGGCTTCGCCAGCGCCGCCGCGCCGATGGCGCCGGCGAAGTTGGTCTCCACGAGGTGGACCATCTCGGTGAGCTTGTCCTTCACCTGCGCGTTGCCGATGGTGCCGTTCACCTCGGCGAGGAGCGCGGTCGCGCCGAGGAGGACGTCGCCGTTCCCGCCCTTGCAGGCGCCGTAGTTCGCGCGGTGCCAGGCCGCGAAGCGATCCACGAGCGGCCCCGCGTGCTCGCCCTCGCCCGCCATGAAGACGCGCTCGTTCGGCACGAACACGTCGTCGAACACGAGCGTGCTCTCCCCGCCCACGATGCCGAACGGCGTGCCGCCGTCGATGCCGTCCTCCTCCTTCCGCTCGTCGTTCGTCTGCCGGCCGAAGACGAGCGTGAGCCCGGGCGCGTCGATGGGGACCGCGCACGAGACCGCGTAGTCCGCGCCCTCCGGCGGGACGCCGAGCGTGGGCATCACCAGGATCTCGTGCGAGTTCGCGGCGCCGGTGATGTGCGCCTTCGCGCCGCGGATGACGATGCCGTCGGGCTTGCGCGCGACGACGTGCAGGTAGAGGTCCACGTCCGCCTGCTTCCACGGCGCGAGCGAGCGGTCGCCCTTCGGGTCCGTCATCGCGCCCGCGCACATGAGGTCCTGGCGCTGGACGTTCTCGAGGAACGCGCGGAACCGGCGGTGGTAGTCGGTCCCCCTGGCCTGGTCGATGTCGTACGTCGCCGCCCAGATCGCGTTCACCGCGTCGAGGCCGACGCAGCGCTGGAAGCAGGTGCCGGTCTCCTGCCCGACGAGGCGGAGCATCGCCGCCTTCTTCAGCAGGTCCTCGACGCTCATGAAGAGGTGCGTGAACCGCGAGATCCGCTCGCCCGTGAGGTTCGAGATCGCCGTCATCGGGTCGGGGTGGCGGGCCGCGAGGTCGTAGGTGGCGGCCGCGGTGCGCAGGTGCGGCGCGAGCGCGGGATCCCGGTACGGCGTCTCCAGCCGGACCCCCTTGTAGAAGATGCGCGGCTTCCGCCGCTCGAGCGATTCGAGGTACTGCGCGCCGGTCATCATGGCTTCGCCTCCGTGCGTGAACGTTCGCCGCCTCCGCGGCCGAGCTTCGCGAGCGTCTTCTCCCGCCGCGCCAGGTACCACCCGTGCAACCTCGGCCAGGCCGAGAACTCCGGGTCGGCGTCGAGCGCCCGCGCGGCGTGGTGGGCCCAGTATGGATCGAACAGGGCCTCGCGGCCGACCGCGACGAGGTCGGCGTCCCCCGCACGCAGGATGGCCTCCGCCTGCGGCCCGTCCACGATGAGCCCGACGGCCTCCGTGGCGACCCCGGCCTCGCGGCGGATGCGCGCCGCGTACGGCACCTGGTACCCGAGCGCCCGCGGCACGAGCGCCGACACCGCGCTGCCGTGGAGCCCGCCCGAGGAGCAGTCGACGACGTCGACGCCGCGCGCCGCGAGGGCCCGGGCGAGCTCCACGGAGTCGTCGAGCTGCCACCCGCCCTCGAGGCCGTCGACCGCGGAGATGCGGAAGAAGAGCGGCTTCTCCGCGGGCCAGACCGCGCGCACGGCCTCCGTCACCTCGAGCGCGAGGCGCATGCGGCCGCTGCGGTCGTCCCCGTACGCGTCGCGCCGCGTGTTCGAGAGCGGCGAGAGGAAGCTGTGGATGAGGTACCCGTGCGCGCCGTGGATCTCGACGGCGTCGAACCCGGCGGCGAGCGCGCGCCGCGCGGCGGCCGCGAACGCGCGGACCACCTCGTCGATGTCGGCGCGCTCCATCGCGCGCGGCACGAGCCAGCCCGCCACCGCCGGCTCGTCCGTCGGACCGACGATCTCCCAGGCGCGATCGCCGCGCGCCTCGTCGCCGGCGCCGAGCGGCGCGAGGCCGAGCGGCCCGTCGCCGAGCCACGGCCGCTGCACGCACGCCTTCCGGCCGGCGTGCGCGAGCTGGACGCCCGCGACCGCGCCCCGCTCCTTCAGGAACGCGGCGACGCGCGCGAGCGCCGCGGCCTGGGCGTCGTTCCACAGCCCGAGGCAGCCGTGCGTGATGCGGCCGCGCGGCTCGACCGCGGTCGCCTCGACGAAGATGGTCCCGGCCCCGCCCTGCGCGAAGCTCCCCAGGTGCACGAGGTGGCCGTCGTGCGCGACGCCGTCCTCGGCCTGGTAGGTGCACATCGGCGGGATGACGACGCGGTTCCGCGCGGTGACCGACCGCATCGGCCACGGCGTGAAGAGGAGCGGCGCGCTCATCGGCTCCCTCCCTCCGGCACGTCGATCTCCAGGGCGAGGAGGAGCGAGCTGAGCGACTTGCCGTGGAGGTCCATGCGCAGGCTCCGCGTGACGCCGCCGGCCAGCGCCCGCTGCATGACGAAGTTGAGCGCGCCGATCCTCGGCAGCTCGTAGCGCGCCACCTCGCCCTCCACGATGCCGCGGAAGTGCTCCTTCACGCGCGCCGCGGTCACCTCGCGGCGGAGGTCCTCGAAGCGGGCGCGGTCGTAGGCGATGAGCGACACGTTCGAGACGTCGCCCTTGTCGCCGGCCCTGGAGTGCGCGATCTCCCTCAGCTGTACCTTCACGAAGGACGCTCCTTTCCCGCGACGTGCGCGCTCACACCATGGTGACGACCGGCCGCACCGCCTCGCGCGGGAGCAGCACCGACAGGATGGCGATGATCTCGCGGACGGACGCGGCGTCGGCGGCCCCGCCGGCCGGCCCGTTCGTGAGGAGCGAGGCCACCTCGGTCCCGACCTTCGCCGCTTCCTCGGCGGTCGCGGTCCGGCACGCGACCCGCACCCGCACCTCGTACGGCACGGGACCTCGCGGCGCGGGGGCGCCGGCGCGCAGGTCGGGGCCGTGGAGCGAGTCGACGCCGACGAGGTCGACGCGCGTCTCGCTCGCCTCGAGCCGCTGGAGGCGGAGGCGCTCCAGCACGACGTCCGCCGCGAGCTTCGCGCGCTCGAGCGCGCCCGGCCCGGCGTAGCTCATCTGCCCCTCGCCGATGAAGCTGTCGCGGTACCCGACGCTGACCTTGAGCGTCGGCGTGCGCGGCCGCCCCGTCCCGCCCCGCACCCGGACGGCGTCGGGCGCGGCCTCCTCCAGCTCGACGCCCCCGAAGTCCGCGACGACGTCCGGCGTGACGTACGCGCCGGGATCGTGGATCTCGTAGAGGAGCTGCTCGCTCGCGGTCTCGAACGTGACCGCCCCGCCGCTCCCCGGCACCTTCGTGACGAGCGCCTCGCCGTCCTCGCGCACCTCGGCGATGGGGAAGCCGAGCCGGGCGAGGCCGGGCACGTCCTTGTAGCCGGGATCGGCGAAGTAGCCGCCGGTGACCTGCCCGGCGCACTCCAGGAGGTGGCCGACGACGGTGCCCGCGCCGAGGCGGCCCCAGTCGTCGGCGCCCCAGCCGAGCTCGTGCATCATGGGCGCGAGGAAGAGCGACGGGTCCGCGGAGCGTCCGACCACGACGACGTCCGCGCCGCGCCGCAGCGCCTCGACCATCGGCTCCGCGCCGAGGTACGCGTTCGCCGAGACGATGCGGGGGCGGATGGTGTCGAGGCTCTCTCCCGTCTCGAGGATGCGCGCCTCCATCGCGCGCACGCGGTCCACGACGTCGTCGCCCTCGACGGCCGCGACCTTCGCCTCGGGCAGCCCGAGCTCGCGCGCGAGCTGCTTCACGCGCCGCGCGGCCGCGACCGGGTTCGCCGACCCCATGTTCGTGACGATCTTGACGCCGCGCTCGCGGCACGGGCCGAGCACGGCGCGCATGCGCGCGTCGAGCCCCGCGTTGTAGCCCTTCTCCGGATTGCGCGTCTTCTCGAGCTGGTCGGTGGCGATGGTGCGCTCCGCCAGGCACTCGAAGACGAGGTAGCCGATGTCGCCGCCGAGGACGAGCTCGAGCGCGGGCTCGACGCGGTCGCGCGCGAACCCTGCGCCGGCTCCGATGCGCACTTTCCTCACGCGCCCTCCGGTTCCCTGGTCAAAAGAGATCCCACCACGCGCCGCGGCGGAGCAGGCTCTCGCCGGTGTCCTCGAGCACGATGCGGCCGCTCTTCATCACGTAGACGCGGTGGCTGAGCTCGAGGGTGCGCTTCACGTTCTGGTCGACGAGGAGGACCCCCATCCCGCGCTTCGCCATCCCCGCGATGATCCCGCACACCTCCTCGACCGCGAGCGGCGAGAGCCCGAGGGAGGGCTCGTCGACGAGCACGAGGCGCGGGTGCGCCATCATCGCCATCGCCATGGAGAGCACGCGCTGCTGGCCGCCGCTCAGCGTCCCCGCGCGCTGGGCGCTCCGCGCCTTCAGGATGGGGAAGAGCTCGTGGATCTCGGCGAGCGTGCGGTCGCGCAGCTCCGCGTCGCGCACGTTGTGCCCGCCCAGCGCGAGGTTCTCGGCCACCGTCAGGTCCGGGAACGTGAAGCGCTCCTGGGGGATGAGGGTGAGGCCCGCGCGCACGTTCTCGACCGCCGGCGCGCCGGCGATGGACCGGTCCTCGAAGCGCACGTCGCCCGCGTCGGTGCGGACGAGCCCCAGGATCGTCCTCAGCGCCGTGGTCTTGCCGGCCCCGTTGTGCCCGATGAGGCCCACGACCTCGCCCTGCCCCACCGCGAGCGAGACGTCGCGCAGCACCGGCTTGCGGAAGTAGCCCGACGAGACGTTCTTCACCTCGAGGAGCATCCCGCTAGCCTCCGAAGTAGATGCGGGCGAGCTCGGGGTCGCGCATGAGCTCCTGCGGCGTCGCCTTCCGCACCACGCGGCCCTGGTCCATGAAGACGGAGTCGTCCGAGAGGTCCTTCACCACGTCGAGGTTGTGCTCGACGAGGCAGATGGTCCGGCCGGCCTGGGCGAGCCGCACGATCTCCCTTCCCATCGCCTCGATCGACGCCCGGTCGAGGCCGGAGGCGGGCTCGTCGAGGAGCAGGATGGAGCACCGGCTCGCGAGGAGCCGCGCGAGCGAGAGCTCCTTCTGCTCCGCGAACGACAGCTCGCCGGCGAGCTCGAAGGCCTTGTCGGCGAGGCCCACGAAGCACAGGTACGCCATCGCGCGGCGCTCGTTCTCGCGCTCCTGCCGCGCCACCTCGCGCGGCCGCAGGAACAGCGCGAGGAGGCTCTCGCCCAGCTGGCGCGGCATCGCCGCCATCACGTTGCCGAGCAGCGTCTTGCTCCGGAAGATGCGGACGTCCTGCCACGAGCGGATGACGCCGCGCCGGACGAGCTCGTGCGGCCGCAGGCGCGTGACGTCCTCGCCGCGCAGCCAGATGCGCCCGTCGTCGGGGGCGAGGAAGCCGCTCACGAGGTTGAAGACCGTGGTCTTGCCGCAGCCGTTCGGGCCGATGAGCGTCGTCACCCGGCCGGGCGTGAGCGCCATGGAGAAGCCGTTCACGGCGACGATGCCGCCGAAGCTCCTCGAGAGCCCCTTCACCTCGAGCATCGGCACGAGGTTCTGGTCGAGCGGCGCCCACTCGTCGAGGTTCACGAGCTTCGCGACCTCGTCGGGCGAGAGCTCGGGGATGGAGGCGCGCCGCCGCCTGCGGAGGCGGAGGTGCTCCGGGAGGAGGCCCTCCGGCCGGAAGCGCATGAAGAGGACGAGCAGCGCGCCGAAGATGGCGGTGCGCAGCGGCGCGATGAGCGTGGCGGTGCCCGGCACGAACCGGAGCGCCTCGGGGATGCCGATGAGGAGCGCGCTCCCGACCACCGACCCCAGCATGTTTGCCGAGCCGCCCAGCACCACCATCGCGACGAGCAGGATCGAGGCGTCCAGGCTGAAGCTCACCGGGTTGACGTAGGCGTTGTAGTGCGCGAGCAGGCCCCCTGCGGCGCCGGCCATCGCGCCCCCCACGAGGAAGGTGAGCGCCTTGAACCGGAGCACGTCCTTGCCGAGCGACGCCGTGGCGGCCTCGTCCTCGCGGATGCAGCGCAGCACGCGCCCGAACGGCGAGTGGGACACGCGCCAGCACCCGAGGAACATGGCCGCGACGAGCGCCGCGACGAGCGGCAGGTACGACCGGGGCGTCGTGAACCTGAGGCCGAGGAGCGTCGCGCGCGGGATCCCCGAGAGGCCGGTCTCGCCGCCCGTGACCGTCACCTCGTTCACCATGAGGCCCCAGACGACCAGCTGGAACGCGCACGTGAACAGGATGAGGTATTCGTCCCGGATGCGGAGCGAGGGGAGCGCGAGCGCGATCCCGACCGCGCCCGCCACCGCTGCGCCCGCCGCCATCCCGACGAGGAAGTTCACCCCGAGGTGCATGGTGACGAGCGCGGACGTGTACGCGCCCACGCCGAACAGCGCCGCGTGCGCCATCGACGCCATCCCGCCGTAGCCGAGCACGAGGTTCAGCGAGGCCGCGAGCGCGGCATAGACGAGGGCGACGTTGACGATGTGGACCACGTAGTCCAAGCCGTCACGCCCCCTTCCGCGCGGCGCGCAGCGAGCTGCCCCCGCGGCCCAGGAACCCCTGCGGGCGCACGAGCAGGAACGCGAACATCGCCGCGAAGACGACGATGTGCTTGTAGTGCGCGGAGAGGCCGAGCAGGGCGAGGTTCTCCACGAGCCCGATGCCGATCCCGGCGAGCGCGACGCCCCCGGTGCTGCCCACGCCCCCGAGGAACGTGGCGATGAACGCCATCAGCACGAACGTCACGCCCATGTGCGGCGTCGCGGCGGAGCGCACCGCCACGAAGAACGCGCCGACGCCCATGAGCGCCGAGCCGGCGGCGAACGCCACGACGAACGTGCGCTCGGCGCTGATGCCGACGACCGTCGTCATCTCCGGGTTGCTCCGCACGGCGCGGAGCTCGCGGCCGGTGCGCGTGCGCGCGAGGAAGAGCTGGAGGAGGACGATGCCGGCCCAGGCCGCCGCGACCATGGCGGCGTCCCCCAGCGTCAGGGTCACGGGGCCCAGCGTGTAGAGCTCGTCGGGGAAGTCCGGCAGCGGCCGCGGCGTGGGCGAGAAGGCGATCTGGAGGATCGACTCGCCGAGCACCATGGTCCCCATGGACGCGAGGAAGATGCTGAGCTGGCCGCGCGTGCCGCGACGGATCGGGCGGTACACGACCGCCTCCACGGCCCAGCCGAACAGGGCGGCCGC
>DASSQM010000547.1:0-2323 GCA_035702465.1 Anaeromyxobacter sp.
AGGGACGCACGGCGGCGGAGGCGCGCCGGCCCGCCGCCGAGCGGCGGCGGCGCACGGGCGGCGCGGAGCCTGGCCGGAGGCGCGGGCAGGTTCGGTACGTGCTGCGCCTGTACGTGACCGGCACGTCTCGCCTGTCGCGGCGCGCCGTCGAGCGGGTGCGCCACCTCTGCGAGAGCAAGCTGCAGGGTCGGTACGACCTGGAGGTGATCGACATCTACCAGCTCCCCTCGCTCGCGAAGGACGAGCAGATCGTCGCCACCCCGACGCTCATCCGCGTGCTGCCCGCGCCGCTGCGCCGGTTCATCGGCGACCTGGCGAAGGCCGACGCCGCGATCTTCGGGCTCGATCTGCGCGAGAGGAACGGATGAGCGCCGACTCGCTCACGACGCTCCGCGCAGAGAACGAGGAGCTGCGGCTCCGGCTCGAGGAGGCGGAGCAGGCGCTCGAGGCGATCCGGACGGGCCAGGTGGACTCGCTCGTGGTGGACAGCCCGGACGGCGTCCAGATCTACTCCCTCGAGTCGGCGATCCACTCGTATCGCGTCCTCGTCGAGGCCATGAGCGAGGGCGCGGCCACCGTGAACGACGACGGGACGATCGTCTACTGCAACGAGCGGCTCGCGACGCTGGCCGGCGCCCCCCTGGAGCGCGTCATGGGCAGCGCGCTCCGTGCGTGGACACCGGAGCGCCTCCGCCCCACCGTGGACTCGATGCTGCGGCGCGCCCCCGACGGCGACGTTCGCGAGGAGCTGGTGCTCGCACGCAACGACGGCGTGGAGATCCCCGTCTACGCCTCGATGACCGCGATCCACGAGGAGGGCGAGCGGGTGTACTGCGTCGTCCTCACCGATCTCCGCGCGCAGAAGCGAAGCGAGGAGATCGTCGCGGCCGAGCGGCTGGCGCGCTCCGTCCTCGATCAGGCCGTCGAGGCGATCGTGGTCTGCGATCGGCAGGGCCACGTCACGCGCGCGAGCCACGCCGCCGAGGCGCTCTGCGGGCGGAGCCCGCTGTTCCTCCCGTTCGTCGAAGCCTTCCCGCTCGCGCCCTCGGGCTCCGACCGGGGCGCCCGGCCGCGCGACGTGGCGCAGGCGGCGCTGGGGGGCGAGGTCCTGCGCGCGGTGGCCGGCTCACTCGATCGGGCCGACGGCACCCGGCTCGACGTCCTCGTCAGCGCCGCCGCCGTGCGCGGGGCGGACGGCGAGGGGGTCGGGTGCGTCATCACGCTCGTCGACGTCACGGAGCTCCGCCGCCGCGAGGAGGCGCTGCGCCGGAGCGAGGAGCGCTACCGCACCGCGGCCGAGTCCCTGCGCGATGCGGATCGGCGCAAGAACGAGTTCCTCGCGGTCCTGTCGCACGAGCTGCGCAACCCGCTCGCCCCCATCCACAACAGCCTCTACATCCTCGAGCGGACCGCTCCGGGCGGAGAGCAGGAGACGCGCGCCAAGGCGATCCTGCACCGGCAGGTCCGCCAGCTCACGCGACTCGTCGACGACCTGCTCGACCTCACGCGCATCTCGCGGAACAAGGTGGAGCTGAGGACGGAGCGGCTGGAGCTGAACGAGCTCGTCCGCCGCACGATCGAGGATCACCGCTCCCTGTTCGAGGCGAACGGCGTCGCGCTCGAGGTGAAGCTCGCGCCCGATCCGATCCGCGTACGGGTGGACGGTCCTCGCATGGCCCAGGTCATCGGCAACCTCCTCCAGAACGCCGCCAAGTTCACCGCTCGGGGCGGACGAGCGCGCGTGTCCGTCTCGCGCGACGACGCCGAGCGGCGCGCCGTCGTCGACGTCGCGGACACGGGGGTGGGGATCCCCCCCGATCTCGTCGACCGCCTGTTCGAGCCGTTCATCCAGGCGGAGCGGACGCTGGATCGCAGCAAGGGCGGCCTCGGCCTCGGGCTCGCGCTCGTGAAGAGCCTCGTCGAGATGCACGGCGGGGACGTCTCCGCGCGGAGCGACGGCGTGGGTCGCGGCGCCGAGTTCCGGGTGCGCCTGCCGATCGACGAGGCCGCGGGCGCGGCACCCCGCGCGAAGCGGAGGACTGCGCGGCACCAGCGCCGGATCCTGGTCATCGAGGACAACCCCGACACGGCGAGCTCGCTGCGCGAGGCGCTCGAGCTGGGCGGTCACGTCGTCGCGGTCGCGTACGACGGCGCGGAGGGGATCGCGAGGGCGCGCGAGTTCCGGCCCGAGGTCGTCGTCTGCGACATCGGGCTGCCCGGGATGGACGGGTACGCGGTCGCGCGGGCGCTGCGGCGCGAGCCCGACGGGATGGCCTACTACCTGGTGGCCCTGACCGGCTACGCGCAGCCGGAGGACGTCAAC
>DASSQM010000548.1:0-3242 GCA_035702465.1 Anaeromyxobacter sp.
AGGTACTCGTCGCCCATCCCGGGCACGACGCGGATGAAAGAGAGATCCCAGACCGACCCGAGGGTGTAAGGCGCGTCAGAGGCGTTGGCCTGGGCCGCGCCGGCGGGCGGGTCGGCGCCGAACGCCGCGGGGGAGAAGGCAACGAGCGCGAGCAGAGCCATTCGGGCGAAGAGCCGATTCATGCGATCCTCCTTCGCTGGCCGGGAATCCCGGACGAGGTCCGCCGAGCGTAGCGAATCGCGGCGCGCGTTCCGGCCGCTGAGTTTGGGCTCCCTCCTTTTCGCCGCGGGTGGTGGCTTGACGCGCCGTGACGTCGCGTGCTGAGGTCGGCGGATGAGGCTCCGCCCAATCGCCGCCGCCCTCGCGGTCGGGTCCCCCGCCGCGCTCGCGCAAGCGCCCGCGCCCGCCGCGACGATCGTCGCGGGCGAGCGCGTGAACGTGTGCAAGGCTCGGCTCGCGCCGTGCCCGGTCCTCTCCTCCCAGTGCGACGATCCCGCGATCGCGACGGTCGAGAACGGGAGCGCCGGCGCCGAGCTGAAGGGCGTCGCGCCGGGCTCGACGCTGTGCGCCCTCCTCGGCTCGAGCAACGTGCGGATCGTCGTCCGCGTCACCGTGATCCCGCCGCCGCCGCCGGGCAAGGGCGGCGGCCCGGACGCGCGGCGATGAAGCTCCGGCCGGGCGACGCCGCGCCGGCCGCGCAGGTCCGCGACCTCGGCGGTCGCGCCGTGGACCTCGCCGCCCTCGCCGCGGCGCGCCCCGCGCTCCTCTTCTTCTACAAGGGCGACTGCCCCGCGAGCGGGCTCGCGGCGCACGCGCTCCCGCGGCTCGCGGCCGTGCCCGGCGTGGCGGTGGCGGCGATCTCGCAGGACGGAGACGCCGAGACACGCGCCTTCGCCGCTCGGCACGCGCTCGCGGCCGTGTCCGTGCTCGTGGATCCCGCGCCGTATCCAGCCTCCGACGCGTTCGGCGTCCTCGCCACGCCGACGTGGTTCCTCGTCGCGCCCGGCGGCCGCGTCGACGCGATGGCGGAGGGCTGGAGCCGCGACGACGCGAACGCGCTCGCCGCGCGCGCCGCGGCCCTCGCCGGCAGGCCCGCGCCGGTGGTCTCGACGGCGGCGGACGGGCCCGCGTTCCGGCCCGGCTGAACGTCGCGCAACGCGCCCTAGGCAGGGCGCCCCCCGAAGGCCACTCCTGGCTCGACGGCTCGCCGCGAGCGGGTCGGGCGTCCGCTCGCCCTGAGCCGTCGAAGGGGGCTCACCCCGCGCGCAGGACCGGCTCGGCGGCGCCGAAGAACGGCGCGCAGCGCTCGACGAACCCGTCGAGCACGCCGCGCTCCTCGGCCGAGAGCCTCCGCTCGAACAGCGCGGGGAGGCGCTCGCGGACGAGCGCCGCGCTCTCGGCGTACCCGTCCTGCGTGATGGCGCCGTCCACCAGGCGGTGGCGCAGGAAGAGCAGGAACGTCTGCACGACGTCCGTCATGCAGTACGCCGCGATCCGGCCGAGCTCGCCCTGCTCGTAGAGCTCCTGCACGTCGCCGCCCGCCACGCCCTCCTTGCCCGGGAGCCCGACGAGCTTCGCGTACAGGTCGAGCGGGGCCGGCGGCGCCGATCCGTGCGCCGACAGGATCTCCTTGAGATCGTGGTGCTCCACGATGACGCCCGCGCGCCGTGCCGCGAACCAGCCCGGGATCGACACGGCGTGCTTCAGCGACCGCAGCTCGAGGACGGGTACGTCGAAGCCCTTCCCGTGGAACGTCACGAGCGCGGCGCCCGCGAGCCGGTCCCACGTGCGCGCGAGGAACTCCGCCTCGCCGCTCTGGCGGTCGGTCCACGCGGAGACGTCCGTGACGCGCAGCACGCCGCCCTCGTCGACGGCCTCGAGCAGGCACGCGGCGACCGGACGGTGATAGGGCAGGGGCAGGAAGTCGCTTCGGCCGCCCGTCCGCGCGCGCCGCTCCGCGAGAACCCGCCGCAGCGCCTCTCCGTACGACCGGCCGGGCTCGCCGTCCACCGCCGAGACGAGCGCCTCGTCTGCCACCGTCTCCAGGTCGAACGTGACGTACCGTCGCACGTACGCAGTGTGCCGGTCCGGTCTGACACCGCCGCCGGAGTCCCGCGGACGGGAGGCCCCGAATCGGGAGTGCCCTCAGGGCCCTATTGCATCTCGACGCGATGCGTTAGGATGGCCACATCCACCGGAGCGGGAGGACGGACGATGACGCTGCAAGAGCGGTTCAACACCTTCGAGCACGAGGCGCGGGGGCGGATCCAGCGCGCGCTCGCGACCGGGAACGAGAAGCTCCTCGAGCTGGACGAGGCGCTCGCCAAGGTCGCGAAGGACGACTGGTCGGTGCCGCGCGTGAAGCGCGAGCTCGAGGGGCTGCGTGCGCGCGCGGACACGCTGCGCGCGAACGCGCTCAAGCGCGCCGGCGAGCTGCCGTCGGAGGCGGTCCACCGGATCGCGACGGGCACGCGGACCCCGATCCAGAACCTCGCGAAGGGGCTCGCGGAGATCGCGAAGCGCCTGGAGTCCGCCAAGCCCGTGAACGGCGAGGCTGCGAAGAAGAACGGCGGCGAGGCGTAGCCGGGCCCCGTCACCCTAACCCTCCCGCACCTCTTCGTGGGTGAGGGGCGGCGGGGAAGACGGGACGCGGAGAGTGCGAGGCGGGGTACGATCCGCCTCGCCGCTCAGGAGCGCCCGCAGCGCGCGCCGCGCGGGCCGCTCGAGGCCGGCCGAGACGCACACCGAGATCGCGATCGCCGCCGCCGAGAAGGCGAGGACGAACGCGGGGGACGCGTGCGGCCCCGGCTCGCCGGCGAGCCGCCGCGCCCAGAGCCAGAGCGGCTCCTGGAGCGCGTACAGCGCGAAGCTCGCGTCGCCGAGCGCGCGCGCCGGCGCCGACGAGAGGGCGCGGGCGACGGGTCCCGCGGAGCGGGCCAGGCCAACGAGACCCACCGCGAACAGCGGCACGAGCGCGCCGTTGTGCAGCGACGGGTAGGGGAGGCCCCCCCAGGCGAGCAGCCCGAACGCCACGGCGAACGCGGCCGCGGCGGCGATCCCCCCTCGCCGGCGCACGAGCGGCGCGCGCCGGTCGAGCAGCCCGAGGGCCACGCCCGCGAGGAACTCCCCGGCGCGCGCGAGCGGGTGGAACTTCAGCGCCTCGAGCCAGAACGGCTCGCCCCAGGTGTAGCTCGCGACCTCGCCGTCGGGGCGCAGGGCGAGCCAGGCGAGGGGGAGGGCGA
>DASSQM010000549.1:0-6960 GCA_035702465.1 Anaeromyxobacter sp.
CGAGGACCAGGGAGGCGAGGCGCCGCGACCACATCGGGAGAACCGTCGCAGGGGCACGCGACAGGGTCAAGCTCCCGCAGGTGCGGGAACGTCGCACCTGCCCGGCGTTACTTCGCTCCCAGCAGCGCGTTCACCTTCTCCATCACCGCGAAGGCGTCGGCCACGTAGAGCACGTCCGCCTTCCCGCGCGCCCAGCCGCAGCCCGGGTCGAGGTTCACGGCGCGGCGCTCGCGGACGAAGCGCCAGCCGACCACGTGCGGCTCCTCGCCGTGGCAGCAGGTGGCGAGCCCCTTCGGATGCCGCGGCGTCGCGCCGGTCTGCCCGACCTGGTTCAGGTGGGTCATGAACGCGAACACCTTCTGGCCCTCGCCGGCCTGATCCACGAGCGACTTGGACGAGCCGAGGGACGCGCCGGACGCGCGCAGGAACGCGAGGATCAGCGCCTCGGCGCGCTCCGGGTGCGGCTTGCCGTCGGCCTGCTTCTTCGTCCAGCCCGCGCCGGCGACGAAGAGGAGCTTCGCGTCGGGGCGGATCGTCTGCTCGCCGGAGGACGGCGCGCGGATCCCGTCGACCTTCGTGCGGGCCGCGGGCGCGGTCACGGCCACCTCCTCCACCGGAGGGGTCGCGCCGCCGGCGGGCTTCGGCGCGGGCTGCGCGCCCGGATCCACGAGGAGCACCCACGGGCGCTCCTTCCGCCGCAGCCGCGCCTCGATGCGCTGGCGGTAGTACCAGCGGACCGCGGCGGGCCCGCCCTCGCTCACGAGCTGCGTCACGTGCGTGTCGATCTTGCCGCCGATCCGGAGCGCGACTCCTGCCATGACGCGCGCCATGCGCGAGGTCCCGGGGGCGACGATCACGGTGGCGCCGGACGCCTTCGCGAGCGCCGCGGCCGCCGCGGCGTCGGTCGCGTACCGCGGCTCCGCGAACGCGGGGCCGGACGCCGCGAGCACCTTCGTCACGCCCGTGCCGGCGAGCGCAGCGGGGGCGCCGCGGACGTCCCCGCCGAAGACGCCCGCGACGACGGGCGCGCCGAGCGCGGCCGCCGCGCCGAGGGCCTCGAGCGCGGCGCGCGGGAGCGAGCCGTCGGCCTCGGTGTGCGTGAGGAGCAGGATGGAGTCCATGGTCTCGTCCCTCGCGTTCACAGCGGCGCACGGTTCCTGATCCCCCAGCGTCACCGCCGCCGCTGTGAGCAGATGTCCGGCGCCTTACGGCGCCTCTATTGGGGGGAGAACTCTCCCCCCAAGCCCCCCATCTCCTGCGTCACCTCGCGTGGCATGCGTACTCAATCCGCGGACAGCCACGCGACGATCTCTCTCGCGACGTCGTCGGTGCTCATGTCCTTCACGATGCGCGTCTCGCGCTGGGCCTTCGGCACCTGCACCGAGGCGAACTCGACGCCGCCGGTGCCGACCGGCGCGGCCGCGGCCTTCTGGATGGCGGGCATGAGCAGCCGGATGTTCGCCATGCCGACCTGGGGGTTGTTCTTCGGCTCGGGCAGGCTCCCCGTCGCCCAGCCCAGCACGGCGGGGGCGCCCTGGCAGGTCGAGACCTGGTGCTTGCCGCCCTCGACCCGCTCGAGCACCTCGAACGAGCCGTCCGGCCTCGGCGCGAGGGCGTCGACGCCCTGGAACTGCTCGTGGATCTCGAGCCGCTCTCCGACCATCTGGAGCGTGACGCCCGCGCCGCGCGAGGCCGACTCCCAGCCGCCGAAGAGGAGCAGCTTCGCGCGATCGAGGCCGGGGAGCGCCTTCACCGCGTCCGCGAGCCTCGCCGCGACCTCGTGCGCGTCGGTGAAGCCGCCCGCGGACCCGTCGAGCGCGACGAGCTCGAACGGCACCTTCTGCCCGACGGCCCTCATCACCTGCTGGAGCTTCGCCTTCGGGCCGAGCGCGACGAGCGTGACCTTGGAGCCCGGCGCCTTCGCCGCCAGGTTCGCCGCCTCGTAGAGCGCGTGGCCGGCCCAGGGGTCGAGGACCGCGGGGAGCATCTGCTCGTTCTTGAGACCCGGCCCCTGCGGCGTCGCCACCGGCTCGAGGGTCTGGAGCGGGTCCGGGACCACGGACCCGAGCACGACGATCTGGAAGGCCATTCCGCTCTCCTCGCTCTCGGGCCTAGTTCTCGGCCGAGTGCAGCCCGCCCGCGCCGGCGCGGAGCTGCAAGTTGACGTCGTCGGTGCCGTCGACGCGCTGCGTGCAGCTCCACAGGCACGCGCCGCAGTGGACGCACTTCTCGCGATCGAACGCCGGTACGCCCCCGTCGCCCGGGCGGATCGCCTCCGCCGAGCAGATCTCGACGCACACCTTCCGGCCGCAGGCCTTGCAGAGGTCCGGCCGGAGGAACGTCACGTGATCCGCGTAGCCCGCCGTCGCCTGCACCTTGCCGCCCATGAGGAGCGCGTCCTGGTGCGACACGAGGAGCTTCCCGTCGAGCGGCACCGCCGGCCAGCCCGCGCGATCCATGAGCGCGTCGTGGAGGGGAACGTTCCTCGCCTCGCAGTCCTTGCGGATGCGCGCGATCTCGTCCGCCGGGATCCGCCCCGCGTAGAACGCCTCGAGCGAGCCCACCTCGTCGGCGGGGTGCGCCGGCGCGTGCCCGAGCGAGAGCTTCCCCTTCGTGAACCCGGCGAGCGCCATCCCGACGAGCCCGGTGACGACGCCGCGCTGGAAGCCGTCGCGCGCCTTCTCGGCGACCCGGGCCTCGGACTCGATCCAGCTCGCGCGGCGCCGCCGGACGTAGGCGGCCTCGAGGTTCTCCTTGGTGAAGGGCCGCTTCGCCTCGAGGAGCTCGACGACGCCCTCGGCGAGCTGCACACCCGTGGTGAACGCCTCGTCGACGCCCGAGCTCGCGAGCACGTTGGTGGAGCCCGACCCCTCGCCGATGCGGGCGAAGCCGGCGCCGGCCAGGAACGGCTCGCCGCGCCGGCCCGACTCCAGGATCGACTTCGCGCCCCAGGAGCGGATCCTCGCGTCCTTCAGGAAGCGCCACAGGTACGGGTGCTGCACGTAGTGCTGGAGGTAGCGGTACGTCGTCCGCGCGGGCGACTCGAACCACGAGGGGACGAAGATGCCCACCGAGGCGATGCGGTCGGGGTGCACGTAGAGGAAGCCGAAGATCTCCGGCTCGGGGAAGCCCAGCGTGTGGAGCACGGTTCCGGGCTCGAGCGGCGTGTCCTCGGGCAGGTCGACGACGAGCTTCATGCCGACGGCCCAGTCGCGCCGCCCGGTCCTGCCGGCGGGGAGCCCCAGCGCGCGATCGAGCTGGCGGCCCACGGCGCCGACGGGGCCGTCGCCCACCACCGTGAGCGCCGCCGTGACGTCCATGCCCGGCGCGTACGCCGCCTCCGGCCGCCCCTGCCGGTCGACGCCCTGGTCGACGAGGCGGACGCCCTTCACGGCGACGCCGTCGACGAGCGCCTCGGCGACCGGCGTCGCCGGCCAGACCTGCACGGTGCCGGTCGCGAGGACCTGCTCCGACATCCACTGCATGAGCTGGCCCATCGAGAGGACGAGGCCGCCCTTCTTGTGGAGGAACGCGGGCGTGACGGGGAGCTCGATCGCGTGCGCCTTCGACTTCAGGAGCGGCCGCAACGCGCGGAGGGCCGCCTCCGCCGCGCGCAGCGCGGGCGAGCGGCGCGAGGCGCCGATGGGATCGAGGAGGTACAGGACCTTCTCGTCCTTCACGGGCACGGCCATCGGGATGCCGGCGCTCGCGAGCTCCGGGAACGCGGCGCGAAGCCCGCGCGCGCGCGTCACGACGCCGGAGACGCCGAAGGCGACGCCATCGGCGCGCTCGAAGCAGATGACTTGAAGGAGCGTCCCCGGCGAGGCGGCGCTCTCGATCGCCGGCCGGTCCTGCGCCGCCAGCCGGCGCGAGAGCGTGGTGAGGAAGCCGGCCATCGCGGGGCCGAAGCCCACGCAGGCGATGTCGACCGCCATCGACGGGCGTTCCATCGGCGCGTTCATTCGGTCTCCGCTAGCGCGGGTAGTCGAGGGCCTCGGGGATCATCACGCGGGAGACCGCCTCGGCCGCGCGGTCCTTCGCGAGCATCGCGCCGGTGAGGCACCCGTCGAGCTTCGCCCGCCACGCGTGGAAGTCCGTGAGCCCCTTGCACTGCGCGCAGGGCCCTTCCTTGTCCGGGTGCGAGCCGTCGGGATCGACCTCGTCGGCGGCGCAGGCGGCGAGGCCCGGCATGATGCTCTCGAGCGACTCGGCGCCGAGCGTCGACCAGCACGCCGCCATGCCCTCCTCGTCCCAGGCCGGGTGGCGGTCGTAGCCGTGCACGAGCTCGGCGCAGATGCGGCCGACCTCGCCCGCGGCGCGCGCCACCTGGACGTGGCAGAGGTCCGAGAGGAACCGCACCGTGCCGGGGAGCGCGTCGCCGAGGGCCGCTCCGCCCTCGTCCGAGAGGCGCACCACGTCGAGGATCTGCATGCGCGACGCCATGAGCCAGGCGAGCGCGTCGGCCACCTTGAAGGTCACGCCCTGGCGCGGCGAGGAGATGAGCCGCTCGCCGTTCGCGTCGGTGGAGACGTCCAGGTGCCGGAGCGTCCAGAGCCACAGGTCCATCGCGGAGGCGAGGGCGCAGGCGCCCGTGCCCGGGTGCGCCGCCGCCACGTGCCTGAGCTCGCGCTGCCAGCTCTTCACGAGCGCGAGGAACACCGGGTTCGCCATGGTGACCGAGAGCTGCCGGCGCTGGACGGCCTCGGGCCCCTCGTAGGTCGCCTCGAGCTGCGCGTCCATCCACTTGTGGCCGAGGAAGCCCGGGCAGTCCTCGGTGATGCCGTAGCCGCCCCTGAGCGAGACGGCCTCGCGCATCACGGTCGCTCCGACGCCGGTGTTCCAGAGCTTCGTGGCGGGACAGAGCACGTTCGCCGCGGCGTCGAGGAGCGCGAAGCGGACCGTCTCGTCCGCCTCGAGCTGCGCGATGCGGGCGCTCTCGCGCTCACCGCGCGGCCGCGCCTGGAGCTCGAGGAGCTCGAGCGCGTTCTTCTCCACGAGCCTCATCCACTTCATGGTCGCCTTCGCGCCGCTGATCTTCTGCGCGGCGAGGAGCGCGTCCTTCTTGCGCTCGAGCGGATCGAGCTCGTCGAAGAGGCGCGCCGTGCCGAACCCGAGCGACGCCCCCGCCTCGCCCGCGGCCCACACCTCGACGAGGCGGTGGAGCGCGTCCTGCCGCTGCTGGATACCGAGCTCGTAGCGGACCGATCCCGGCGCCGCCTGCTCCGCGCCGCGGAAGCGCTGCCGCTGGTACCGGATCACGGGCTCGACGGCGGAGAGGAGCTTCGCCGCGGTCATGACGCCCACGGTGACCCGGGTCCGCCGGAAGACGGCCTCGATCACCGCCGAGTGATCGAAGTTCGGGACGATGACGCCGTCCTTCACGGTGTAGCCGCCCACGATGCGCGACGCCGGGACCTCGAGGTTGAAGATGGGGTCCGCCGTGGAGGAGAGCTGGTGCACGAGCTTCCGCGTGGGCGTGCCGCGATCGAACGTGCCCGGGTCGGTCTCCTCGAGGATCACCATGCAGCTCCCCTTGATGCGGGGATCCGCGGAGTCGACCGCGGCGGTGACGAAGTTCGCGAAGCCCATGTTCGTGATGAAGCGGCCGCGCTTGTCGACCTGGAGCAGCGGCTCCTGGCCCTCGCGCCACTCCGCGACGCGCACCTTGCCGGAGAGCATGCCGGTGTCCACGCCGACGTAGGGGATCGGCTCGGTGAGCGCGAAGGCGGCGCGCCAGGGCTTGCGGTCCTCGCCGGCCTTCGCCGGCGCGGCGAGGCTCATGTAGTGGCGCACCTGCTCCGGCGTGCCCCGCTCGTGGATGGGCGAGAGCCCGAGGAACCCGGCGAGCGCGCCGGTCGCGGCGCCGGCGTCGACCCAGGCGAGCTCGAACGCGGTGAGCGCGAGCGCGAGGTTCTTCGGCCCCGCGATGAAGCCGCCCTCCTCCGGCTCCATGAAGACCGCGGTGATGCCCGACGCGTCGTACCAGGCGAGGAGCTCGTTCTTCCGCTCCGTCCAGCCGTGGTCGGCGCGCCCGCCCTCCGCCACGAGGCGTGCGACCGGACCGCGCGCGACATCGCGCGCAGCCTGCACGAGCATCTGGAGATCGTACCGGCTGGCGAACCCCCACAGGATCTGGCGGACGTCGTCGCCGGGGAGCGTGCGGAGCAGCTCCGGGGTGGCCTTCGGGAGTGCGGTGGACATGTGCGACCCGCGCTTTCTTGCCGCGCGTGCTGCGCGATGGGGACGTCGTGGAGAGGCGCACGCTAGCAAACCGCCGGACCTTTCGGCCATTGGACAGAATGCGCCAGATTGCGCGCTCCCCTCTTGCGTGGGCAGCAATCGGGCGAGGCAGATTGCCGCGCCCACGCACGCCTTCCGGCAATGGAGGCATGGAGCGGATTGCCGCAGCCACGCGTCGGGCAGCGATCTGCGCAATCCTGCCGCACGCCGACGAGGGGTGGAGGAGAGCGAGTCTCGGGACTGCCCTCCGCCGCGATTCCCGGCCCGGCGCGCGCCGGGCCTGAGCGGGCCTTCGCGGGGCGTAAACGGGAATTCATGCGTGCCCGACGGGTCGCGCCGTTTCGCCGCGGTCCCCCGCCCGGCAGATCTCGCCGCGAGTTCAACCCGCACGGAAGGAGAACTGCATGGCATCCACGAGGAGAACCTTTCTCGGCGGCGCGGCCGGCGCGATCGCGCTCGCAGGCATCGCCCGCCGCGCCGAGGCCGCGGACGAGAAGAAGGCCGGCCAGTCCGGCGCGATGGCGAAGGGCCTCACCCTCTGCAACATCCAGCGCGGCGGGAGCTTCTCGCTCGGAGTGAAGACGTCGAAGGGCGTCCTCGACGTCCCCGCCGCGAAGGGGAAGAAGAACGGCCTTCCCGCGACCACCGACGACGTGATCCGCGGCATCGGCGACCTCAACGCCCTCCGCGGCCTCGTCGCCGACGCCGAGTCGGGCAAGA
>DASSQM010000550.1:0-2658 GCA_035702465.1 Anaeromyxobacter sp.
CTTGCCATGCCGTCTCCTCCTCGAAGGGTCGCAGACTCCCCCCAACCATCGTGTGACCGGCGGCGCGGGACGCCCGCGCCGAGCGTGCGCGGCCGGCGCCGCGGGATGTATCGGCGATGGCGCCCGAGCGGACGAGCGCCGGGACAGGAAGGCCGGCGTCGCGCCAGCTCAGCCGTCGAGGGAGCCGAACTGGCCCCCGGTCGGCTCCGCTCAGCAGAACCAGGACTCCGTGAGCCTCGGGACCCGCCGCTGGTCCGGCGCGAGGGTGCGCACGTGCGCGTGCGGCAGGCCCGCGGCGGCGAGCGCGAGCACCTTCACCCGCGCGATCGTGGCGAGCGGCTCCTCCGCACGCGCGGCGGCCGCCTCGACCTCCGTGGCGACGCGCGCGTGGAGCGCGTCCATGCGCGGATCGGCGTGGCTCCAGCGCCAGGACAGGCCCGCCTCGTCGAGCCCGCTCCACGCGACCCCGGGCTCGCCCTCGAGGAGCGATCCGGGCGGCACGAGCAGCCGGATGGAGAGCTGGACGGGGTCGAGCTGCGGGAGGAGCCCGCGCGCCTCGAACGTCTCGAGGAGGTCGAGGTAGTCGTCGAGCGTCGACCACGGCGTGAACGGCACGAGCGAGGGCCGGAGCGCGACGCCGGCGGCGGCGCAGAGCTCGAACGCGCACAGCGCGTCGGCGCGCGTGTGCCCCTTGGCGAGCTTCTCGAGCACCCGATCGGACAGCGACTCGACGGCGGAGGTGACGAAGGCGGCGCCCAGCCCGGCGAGCTCGGCGACCGCCTGCGGGAGCCGCACGAGGTGCTCGATCTTCGCGGTGAAGTCGAAGGTGAGCGTGGGGTGGCGGGCGTGGACGGCGCGCGCGATGCGGAGCGCGTGCGTGGGGCCGTTCAGGAAGTCGGGATCGCCGAACGTGACGTGCTGCGCGCCCGCCGCGACCTGCCGCGCGACGTCCTCGACGACGACGTCCTCCGGGATGGCGAAGAAGCGTCCGCCGTAGACCGGCACCACGGGGCAATGGCGGCAGAGGTGCTTGCAGCCGCGCGTCGTCTCCGTGTACCCGGCGACGCGCGCCACGCCGTCGGCCCCGACGAACCGCGCGTAGCGGTCCAGCGGAGGCAGCGCGGTGCGGCTCGGGACGGGGTAATCGAGCGCGCGGCGCGGCGCCGCGGCTCCCCCGCGCAGCACGAACCGGTCGAGCGGCTCGCCGCGCTCGGCGGCGGCGGCCAGCGCGACGAGGTCGTCCTCGCACTCGCCGCCGAGCACCGCGGAGGCACCGGCGCGGACGAGGAGGTCGGCGTGCAGCGGCGCGTACAGCCCGTGGAAGGCGAGGAGAGCGGCGGGGTTCTCGGCACGCACGCGCGCGGCGAAGGCGAGCCCGATGCGGAGCGCCGTGTGCATCGGCACCGAGAGGGCGACGAGGCGCGCGGCGCGCACGCGCGCCGGATCGAAGCGCTCCACGGCGAGGTCGAGGGCGGCGGGGCGGAACCCCGCCCGCTCCAGGAACGCCGCGGCGAGCGCGACGCCGTGCGGCGGGTGTCCGAGCTCGTAGGCGGAGGCGAGGAGGATGGCGCCGGGATCGCGCAGGGACCGGGTCACCGCGCTCACGCTGGGCTCCGCGCCGCTCCCGCTCCTCCCGCGCGCTACCCCTTCGAGGGCGGCGGCCGGTAATCGGGCGGGAGCTGGGCCCCCTCGCCGAAGAAGAACTGCTCCGCCTGCTGGAACAGGATCTCGTTCGTCCGCGGATCCGCGGGCGAGAGGCGGAACTCGTTCATGATCATCTTGAAGTGCTCGAGCCACATCTTCCAGGCTTCCTGGGAGATGTTGTCGTAGATGCGCTGCCCGAGCTCGTTGGGGAACGGCCTGAAGGTGAGGCCCGGCAGCTCGCGGCCGAGCTTCTTGCACATCACCATGCGCGCCATTCGCCGACGTCCTTTCCGGTCCGGGATCGAGACGCCGGGAACATAAGCGATCTCCCGCCGGGATGCACGGCTCCCCGACGCGCCTCGGGACGAGGCGCGAGGCGCGTCGGGACGAGCGGCGCGCCTCGCGGCGGCGCCACGGCAGGACGCCGGCCCGGGCCCGGGCGCGGGCCGGGCGCGCGCGGAGGTCAGGACAGGAGCGACGTCGGCGCGACGGCGAGCGCCTTGGCGAGCGACTCGAGCGTGTCCAGCGGCGGCGTGCGCTGCCCGCGCTCCAGCATGGAGATGTACGACACGGAGAGGCCAGCCTTGGCGGCGAGAGCCTCCTGCGACAGCTTGCGGCGGAGCCGCTCGCTCTTGAGGTTCACCGCGAACTTGTCTGCGAGACCGGGCATCGTTCGCTCCTAGCGGGGGTCCGTGGATACTGCAATTGCGGATTCCGCAACGTTCCCTGCGGGAGCCGCACGCAGAGAGCAATAACACTTCTCGTGGAACCCGGCGTGTCCCTTGTCCGTACGACCGCTATCTACGCGACCGCGCGGCCGGGAAAGGGACCTCGTACCGCGCGAGGAGTCGACGGAGCGCGAAGTAGGACACGCCGAGCGCCCCCGCCAGGCCGCGCGCGTCCCCCTCGAAGAGCTGTGCCGCGGCCAGGAGATAGCGCCTCGCAGCCTCGCGAAATGGCAGGACGTCTTCGGGCGCGTGGAGCGGTCGGAACCCGGGCACGGCGCGCACGAGG
>DASSQM010000551.1:0-5222 GCA_035702465.1 Anaeromyxobacter sp.
AGGGCGAGCTCGATGGGCGGGCCCATGAGGTCGATGATCTGCTGGATCGACCGCCCGTGCGACGAGTCGCGGAGGATGCGGCTGGTGGCGAAGAGGAGGCCGATGCCGCGCACGCCGGTGTCGAGCGCCGCGCGCACGTCGTCGAGCACGCAGCGCGAGTGGGTGATGACGCGCGCGCCCAGCCCGAGCTTCACGATCCGCACCGCGTCGCGCTGCGACTCCGGCGAGGCGGCCGGCGAAGTGACCTCGATGTACTCGACGCCGAACGTGTCGAGCGCGCGCGCGATCTCGAGCTTGTCCTCGGTGCGGAAGTTGGCCTTGGCGAACTGCTCCCCCTCGCGGAGCGTCACGTCGATGAGCTTCCAGGCGGAGGTGGCCATGGCGATCAGGGCGTGGGGAGGCCGTCCGGGCCGAAGGTGGCGACGAGGCCGCCGGAGGTCGGGTCGGTGCGGAACCCGAATCGCGCGAGGAACTCGGGCTGGAAGAAGCCGGTCTCGGCGCGCCGGATGCCGCGCGCGGCGAGCCGGCGGAAGAACTCGCGCATGATGCCGTCCGCGATGCCCTTGCTGCGGTGCTTGCGGCCGACCACCACCTTCTCCATGTAGACGCGCTCGCGCCCCACCTGCCGGTAGAACAGCCCGCCGATGGGCGTCTCCCGATCGTCGAGCGCGAGCAGGAACTCGTGCTCGCCGGTGAAGGTCACGTACAGGTTCGAGTCGTGGAACATGTGGAGGAGCTTCGCCACCTCGCGCGGCGAGACCGGCCCGCGGATGGTGAACCGCTTCCCGGCCTCGTCGGCGAGCGAGACCACCACCTCGGTGACGTAGTGACCGCCCGACGGCATGGAGATGAGCGCGACGTCGTCCGTCGGCGCCAGGTAGGGGTACGTCATGCGCGCGAGGAAGTAGTCCTCCTCCGCGGTCGGCCGGACCGCGGCGCGGATCGCGGCGACCTGCTCCTCCACGTCGAGGCCGCCGTGCGGCAGCGCGCGGGCGCGCGCCATGAGGCGCTCCAGCGCGGCGCCGAGGTCCGGGCGCGCCCGCGCGAAGACCGTCTGGCGGAAGAAGCGCACGCGGGTGTCCGGCCACTGCGCCTCGAGCTCCGAGAGCCGGTACGTGCCCCAAAGCTCGCCGAGCATCTTGCCCTGCGCCTCGACCGTGGCGGCGGGGTTCACGTCGAGCCAGCGCGCGTGGCGGCGCGCAGCGAAGAAGACGCGCTGGGGCGTGAAGCCGTTCTCGCGGACCTTCTGGAGGAACGTCTCCATCGCCACCGCGCGGTGCGACTCCGCCGCGGCGGCGGACAGGAACGCCACGCCGCGCTCCCCGCCGAGCGCCTCGATGACCGCCGAGAGGACGATGGCGTCGTCGATCTCGCCCTTGAGCTCGTGCCGCGAGCCCTCGATCGAGCCGATGAAGGTGCGCTGGAAGCGATCGAGCAGCTCGTCCAGCGTGGCGCACGGCGAGCGGTCCGAGATCGACACGAGCCGCGCGCCCGCGTGGTAGTCGTGCGACGGCACGATGAACGCGGCGGGGGAGGGGAGCCGGAGCGCCTGGCGCCGCCCGGTGCGGTCCCAGAACCGCACGTGCCCCTCGAGCGCCGTCCACACGAGGAACGGCCACAGGAGCTTGAGCCGCTTCGTCTCGCCCTGGCGGACGAGGCGCGCCACCTGCTTCTCGACGGTGTCCCCGGGGATGAACTCCTCGGTGAAGATGCCCCACTCCGCGAAGTAGCCGCCGAACTGCTCCACGAGCGGCGGCGGCGCGCCCGAGGCGAGGAGCCACGCGACCTCCTGCCGGAGCTCCGCGAAGTTCATGTCGTCCGCGACGTTGATGGCGACGTCGAAGACCTCGTTGCCGCGGGTGTGGATGGAGAGGCGGTAGACGCTCTTCCCGTGCTGGCGGCCGAGGAGCGAGACCGCCGCGCCGCCCGGCGGGATGTCCGCGAGCGAGAGGAGGACGCCCCGGCCGAGCAGGAACACCGAGGCCCGCACGAGCGTCGTGTCCTCGAGCGCCTGGAGCAGGTGGTGGGCCGCCGCCGGCGGGACGTTGTCGTCGAAGGCGAGGACGTCCTTCCAGCCGTACTCCCCCCCCGTCTGCGGGTCGATGGCAAGCCGCAGGTTCGGGCCGATCCAGTTCGAGAACCCGCGGCGGAGCCGGTCGTGCTCCTCCCCCGCGCGCGCCGCGATCTCGGCGTCGTCGTGCAGCGTGAGGCGGGCGAGCGGGACGCGCGCCGGCGCGAAGTGGACCGGGTGCGCGATGGCCGTGGCGGTGGCGAGCCGCATGCAACCGACGAGCAGCCGCCGGTCGGACGCGTCGGCTGGAGCCGCGTTCGCGCGATCCGAGGCGAGGTGGGCGAGGATGACTTGAAGTTGCGCATCATCGAGGCCGCGCTCGCCGAGGTCGGCGAGGTCCTCCTCGCGGAGCGCGAGCGGGCCGAGCCGGTCGAGGAAGAGGCGCAGGGTCTCGATGGTGTCGGACGGCTGCTCCTCCGGGAGGAGCGCGCGGAACGCGCGGCGGCGCACGTCCTCGTCGGGAGCGTCCGCGGCGCGGCGGAGGAGGGCCCTGCACAGCGCGGCCTGGTCGCGCTGGCCGGAGGTGAGGGCCGCGTAGAGGTGGCCGATGGCGCGCCGCGCCTCCGGGCGCTCGGCGCGCAAGAGCTCGGCGGCCGCGTGGATGGTGTGGAACGTGGGCTCGCCGGCGTCGATGACCTCGAGCAGCGCGCGCACGCGCTCCGGCGCGAGCGGCGGCCACCAGCGCGGATCGACGCGCAGCCCGCCGCCGACGCGGCGGCGCCGCGAGATGAGCGAGAGGAACGCCTCGTCGCCGAGGAAGTTCCGCAGCGCCTCGTTGCCGAGCCAGAGCGTCGGGCGCCCCAGGAGCGCGCCGAGGTCGAGGACCGCGCCCTCCGGGGCGTAGGCGAGATCGCCGATGCGCACCGCGCCGGGCGCGTCCGGCACCGGGCCGACCCGGATCGAGCGCGCGCCGCCGCGGAGCACGCCCTCCTCGAGCGAGACCTCGTGCTGCAGCACCCCGATCTCGCGGAGGACCCAGTTCGGGATGCGCAGGAACGCGCCGCCGACCTGGAGCGCGAGGTGCTTCTGCTCGTACATCCGTTCGATGAGGGAACCCCAGTTCTCCTCGACCACCTCGCGCTTGAAGGTGTGCTTGAGCGTGAGCTCGCCGTGCTCCTGGTCGAGCGCGCGCGGCAGGAGCTGGAACGCCACCACGCGCTCGAAGGGCGCGAGGAACCGGTTCGCGCTCGCCACGAGCGAGGACACGAGCTCGCGCACCTGCTCCTCTGTCTTGCCGGCCACCGCCGGAGAGGACTGGTTCGGCCAGACGAGCAGCGTGTTGTACTCGCGGTGATCGCCGACCACGAACGCCTGCGCGACGGCCTCGAAGTCGCGGAAGAGGTTCTCGACGCGCTGGGGCGCGATGGTCTGGCCCTGGCGGTTCTTGTAGATCTCCTTCTTGCGGCCGGTGATGCGGAAGTGGCCGTCCGGATCGATCGAGACGAGATCGCCCGTCGCGAACCATCCCTCCGCGTCGAGGCCCTTCTCCTCGCGCGGCTTGAAGTAGCCGGGGGACACGTACGGGCCGCGGATGAGGAGCTCGCCGTCGTCGGCGCGGCGGCACTCGATGCCCGGCAAAGGCTTCCCGATCGAGTCGTCGACGTACTCGCCGGGCGGCGTCATGGTGACGCCGCCGGTCGCCTCGGTCATGCCGTAGCCGGAGCACAGCTCCACGCCGGCGGCGTGGAACGCGCGGAACACGCCGACGTCGAGGTAGCCCGCCGCCGAGAGGCCGTAGCGCAGCCGACCGCCGGTGATCGCGCGGAGGTTCGCGGCGAGATCCGCCGGGTCGTCCGAGGACGCCTCCCACACCGCCGCCTCGTGCAGCTCGATCCACTTCTTCGGGACCGAGATGAACACGGTCGGCTTCACCCGCTTGAAGTCCTCGAGCAGGGACGCCTGCGCGGTGTGCCGGGCGAACACGTACGTCGCGCCCCAGAACAGCGAGCCCGTGAGCTCGAGCCACCTCCCGAACGTGTGGTAGAGCGGCAGGTACGCGAGGAAGACGTCGCCCTCGTTCACGGCGGGAAGCGCGAACGCCCGCGCGAAGCGCTTCGTGACGATGTTCTCCTGCGTGAAGACGATGCCCTTCGGCTTCCCCGTGGTGCCGGAGGTGTACATCACCGTGGCGAGGTCCCTGGACCGGGCGCGGTCGGCGCGCGCCGCCCGCTCGGCGTCGTCGAAGGCGCCGCCCTGGCTCACCATCTGATCGAGCGAGAGGAGCGCGTTCCGCTCGGCCGCCTTGCGCGAGAACACCACCACGTCGCGCAGGTCCGGGAGGCCGGCGAGCGACGGCAGCACCTTCGCCACCTGCTCCTCGTCGGACGCGAGGAGCACCCGCGCGCCGGAGTGGCGCAGCATGAAGACGACCTGGTCCGCCGTCGCGTTCGCCGGCAGCGGGAAGTCGACGATGCCGTTCGTGAGGCACGCGAGGTCGCACAGCGCCGCCTCGAGGCAGTTCTCGGAGAGGATGGCGACCTTCGCGTCGGGGTCGCCCTCCACGAGCGCGAGCAGGCCACGCGCGATCGCGCGCGTGCGGCGCGACACGTCGGCGACCGTCAGCTCGCACGGCTCGGGCGCGAGCACGCGGAGCGCCAGCGTGCGGGGGTCGGTGTCCTCGCGCGAGCGGAGGAGGTCGCCGAGCGTGTAGTCCGCGTCGCGCACGACGCGGAGCACGAGCGACGTCCACGGCTCGACGAGCTCCGCGTCGAGGCGGGTCGTGAACGCGCGGCGCCGTACCCCGTCGAGGAGGCCGAAGAGCGCCCGGCGCGCGCCGGACCTCGCCTCGGCGTCCGCGAGGCGCGCGAGCAGGGCCGCCGCGAGCGGCCCCACCTCGGCGAGCTCCTCCGGCCGGACGGCGCGCAGCGCCTCGCGCGTCGACTCGACCGTCTCCGCCGACGGGCGCTCCGGACGGGACCACGCCGCGGCCAGCGCCGGGAAGGGCGACTCGGGCTTCGCCTGGAACATGCGCGCTGAAACATTGCATGGATGACCTGGCATGTCGACGCGGAGTCCCGCCGCGCTCCGCGCCGGGGAGGGCCCGACCGAGGGCCGCTGCGCGCACGCGCACGGCCGCCGTCACGGCGCCCGCACACCCGCCCCAGGTGCGCCCCGGCGAGCGGAGGAGGTCGCCGAGCGTGTAGTCCGCGTC